>DASZCJ010000285.1:0-8642 GCA_035943155.1 Xanthobacteraceae bacterium
TCGGCGATCGGCAGCGATTCGAGTTTCTTGTAGCTTGGCCGCACCGTGAACGGATTGAGCGCGGTGCCGACGCCCATCATGACGCCGATCGGCCGGCCAGCGATTTGCGCGGTGAACGAGAGACCCTGCGCGCGCGCCACATGCGTCGCGTTAAGGAGCCGCCGCCAGCGCTGCGGGTCCTCATAGCGGTCGGTGAGCAAGAACCACACCGGCCGTCCGGTCTGGCGTGCGAGCCTCGTCATCCAGGCAAGCTCGTAATCCTCGTCGTCGAAGTCGCTGTTCATGCCGAAAGCGCCCATGCCGACCGCGCCGAGCGCCGAGCCGATTCCGAGCAGCTCGTCGGCATCGGCGTCGCGCGACGGCACCAATTCGCCGTCGGGGGTCTTGTGCGAATCCGTGCGCGAGGTGGTGAAGCCGAAGGCGCCGCATTGCAGTGCCTCGATGGTGAGTCGGCGCATTTCGGCAACGTCATCCGGCGTCGCCGTTTCACGCCGCACCGCACGGTCGCCCATGACATAGACCCGCAGCGGCAGATGCGCGGCCTGTGCGCCGATATCGATGGCATGCGGCCGCCGCTCCAGCGCATCCATGAATTGCGGAAAGGTCTCCCACTCCCAGTTCAGGCCCGCCGCCAGTACCGGATTGGGAATTTCTTCGACGCCTTCCATCAGATCCATCAGCGCGCCGCGATGGTGCTTTTTCACCGGCGCAAAGCCGACGCCGCAATTGCCGAACAGTACCGTGGTCACGCCATGCCAGCACGACGGCGCCAACAGCGGGTCCCACATCGCCTGGCCGTCATAATGGGTGTGCGCGTCGACCCAGCCGGGCGTGACCAGAAGCCCGTCGGCATCGATGTCGCGTTTGGCCGGACCCTGTTTGCCGCCAACCCCGACAATGCGCCCGTCAGCGATGGCGACATCGCCGGTGAATGCGGCCTTGCCGCTGCCGTCGATGATCGTGCCGCCGCGAATGACGATATCGTACATGGCCGCCGCTCCTTGGTCCGGTTCCTAAAATTAGGTCCGCTTTCTGAAATTCGCTCGGATTCTCAGCCATGATGCACCCGGCTTTATAGCTGCGCAACGCGGTTATTGCGCAATGCAGGTCTTTGCAGCGCGATGGACAAGGCCGGCAAAGAGCCGGCATATACCTAGTGTCCCGAATTCCGAAGTTCGCACGTTTTGCCGGCACGCTCTCATGCGAACTTCGGAATCAAAGGGACTAGCAAGTATATAATTCTAGTGCGGTTTCTTGAATTTGAAGTTCCTATGCGCGCTTCCGACTGAATTGTAGGAACTTCAAATCCACCGCACTAGCGATTTTTAATGGTAGTCCGAGTTGTTGGCGGTCCGCGCGTGACATCTTCCCCTGCAATCCGGCTTGGTGTCGATATCGGCGGCACGTTTACCGATGTGGCGCTCGAAGTCGGCGACCGCCGCTATACTGCCAAGGGCCTGACCACGTCGCGCGCCCCGGAAACGGGTGTGCTCGCGATTTTGCGTGCGGTCATTGCCGAGGCCGGAGTGTCGCCCGGCGATGTTCAGTTGATCATCCATGGCACGACGCTTGCGACCAACGCGCTGATTGAACGCAAGGGCGCCAAGACCGCGCTTTTGACCACCGAAGGCTTTCGCGACGTAATCGAAATCCGTCACGAGAATCGCTTCGAGCAGTACGACGTTAATATCGATTTGCCGCCGCCGCTGGTGCCGCGCCGGCTGCGGTTGCCGATCCGCGAACGCATCGATGCGCAAGGCAATGTGCTGGTGCCGCTCGATGACGCGAGCGTGAGCCGCGCCCTCGAGACGCTCGCTGAGCAAAACATCGAGGCCGTGGCGGTCGGATTTCTGCACAGCTTCACTAATCCGGATCACGAGCGCCGCGTCGGCGAGGCCATCGCCCGCCGCTTTCCAGATTTTGCGGTGAGCTTGTCGTCGGATGTTTCGCCGGAAATGCGCGAATATGAACGCTTCTCTACCGCTTGCGCCAATGCCTATCTGCAGCAACTGATCGGCAATTACCTCGATAGACTCGCCCGCGAGCTTGAACGATCGGGCTTTTACTGTCCCATGCTGCTGATGACCTCGGGTGGCGGCATAACCACGACTGAGACGGCGATTCGGTTTCCGGTGCGGCTCGTTGAATCCGGCCCGGCCGGCGGCGCCATCTTCGCCGCCTGTATTGCGCGCCAGCACGCGCTCGATCAGATCGTTTCGTTCGACATGGGTGGGACGACGGCGAAAATCTGTTTCATCGATCACGGCCGGCCGCAGACATCGCGCGCCTTCGAAGTGGCGCGCGTCTATCGTTTCACCAAAGGCAGCGGACTGCCGCTGCGGATACCCGTCATCGAAATGGTCGAGATCGGCGCCGGCGGCGGCTCGATCGCCGCAGTCGATGCGCTCGGGCGCATCGCGGTGGGGCCGCAAAGCGCCGGCTCGGAGCCGGGACCGGTCTGTTATGGACGTGGCGGCTGCGTGCCGACCGTGACCGATGCCGATCTTGTGCTCGGGCGGATCGATCCGGCGACATTTTCCGGCAGCAAGATGCGGCTCGATGCTGGTACTGCCAAGCGCGCGATCGCCGAACGGATCGGCGCCAAGCTTAATCTTGCCGCGGAGCACGCCGCGCTCGGCGTCAGCGAAATGGTCGATGAGAACATGGCGAACGCGGCGCGCGTGCACGCCATCGAAAGCGGCAAGGATTTGCGGCCGCGCACCTTGATCGCGTTCGGCGGCGCGGCGCCGCTGCATGCCGCACGCGTCGCCGAAAAGCTCGGCATCGGCCGGGTTCTGGTGCCGGCCAATGCCGGCGTCGGCTCCGCGGTCGGCCTGTTGCGTGCACCGGTAGCCTATGAAGTCGTGCGCGGCCGCTTGCTGCGGCTGTCCAGCTTCGATGCGCAGGCCGCCAATCGGCTGCTCGCGGAAATGCGCGCCGAAGCGCAAGCGATCGTGCGGCGCGGCGCGCCGGATGCGCCGCTCGTCGAACGGCGCTCGGCGTTCATGCGCTATCGCGGCCAGGGCCATGAAATCAGCGTCGAGCTCCCGGTGCGCGATTTCACTGCCGGTGATCGATCCTCCATCGCCGCATCATTCGAAGAGGCCTACCGGCGGCTCTACAGCCGGCCTATTCCCGGCGTCGAGATCGAGATTTTGAGCTGGGTGGTCGCGATCAGCGCGCCGCCGCAAGGTGAACTCGCAACGGCCACAGCGATGCGGCCGAGCGAACCGAAGCCGCGCGGGCGGCGGCCGGTCTTCGATCCGCAGGCTGGCGCCTTTGCCGATGTGCCGATTTACTGGCGCGACGATCTGGCGCCGGGCGCGAAAATTGCTGGCCCGGCAGTGATTACCGAGGATGACACCTCCACCGTCGTCAGCGCCTTGTTCGAGGCGCATGTCGATAAGTTCGGCTATATTGCGCTCAATCGCCGCGAGGTTTGAAAAATGGTCGCTCGCCCCAACGCCGCGCTCGCGCAGATCCATACCCAGATCATGTGGAATCGGCTGGTCGCGGTGGTCGAAGAGCAGGCGCAGACCATGTTACGCACGGCCTTTTCAACCTCCGTGCGCGAGGCCGGCGATCTTTCGGCCGGCGTGTTCGACCGTCATGGCCGCATGCTCGCCCAGGCGGTGACCGGAACGCCGGGTCACGTCAATTCGATGGCGAATGGGGTGCGCTATTTTCTCGATGCCTATCCGCTCGCCACGATGAAGCCAGGCGATCACTACATCACCAACGATCCCTGGCTCACGTCCGGACATCTGCACGACATCACCGTGGTGGCGCCGAGCTTTTATCGCGGCGAAGCGGTCGGCCTGTTCGCCAATACGATCCATGTCGTCGACATCGGCGGACTCGGCATGGGACCCGACGGCCGTCAGGTATTCGAGGAAGGCTTGTCGATCCCGATCATGTCGCTCGCCCGCGAGGGCCGGATGAACGAAGACTTGCTGCGGCTCGTTCGCGCCAATGTGCGCGAGCCGTTGCAAGTCGAGGGCGATATCTACGCTTGCGCCGCTTGCAACGACGAAGGCAGTCGCCGGCTCAGCGGCATGATGGATGAATTTGAGATCGCCAATCTCGATCGACTCGGCGACACGATCATCGAGGCGTCGCGCGACGCGACGCTCGAACGCATCCGCGCTTTGCCGAAAGGAACATACCGCAACAGTTTGACCATGGACGGCTATGACAAGCCGCTTCTCCTCAATGCCGCGCTGTCCATTTCCGATGACGGTATTCACGTCGATTATGACGGCACGTCCCCGGCGTCGGCTTTCGGCATCAATGTGGTCTTCAACTATTGCCTCGCTTACACGGCCTTCGGCGTGAAGTGCCTGGTCGCGCCGGACGTGCCGAACAATGCCGGGTCGTTGGCGCCGATCACGGTGAGCGCGCCGGAAGGCTGCGTGCTCAATGCCAAGCGGCCATGGCCGGTTGCGGCGCGCCACACCGTCGGGCAGATGCTGCCGGACGTGGTTGCCGGCTGTCTACAACAGGCGATCGCCGGCGGCGTGCCGGCGGAAGGCGCCTCGTCACTGTGGAATCCGCAAATCTTTGGCGGCGGTTCGCTGGTCGACGAGGTCGAGGATGGCACCGATGCGAACAAGCTGCCCGAATTTTCGACCGTGATCTTTCACTGCGGCGGCGCCGGCGCGCGGCCGGCAAAGGACGGGCTGAGCGCCACCGCCTTTCCGTCCGGCGTGCGCACCATACCGGTGGAGGCGACCGAGAGCGTGGCGCCGATCGTCTTCTATCGCCGCGAATTCCGCGACGGCTCGGGCGGTCCCGGACAATTCCGCGGCGGGCTCGGCCAGATCATCGAACTCGGCGGCGCCGGCGCGACGCCGCTTGCGCTTCTGTGCAATTTCGAGCGCGTGCGCCATCCGGCGCGGGGCCGCAGCGGCGGCCGGCCCGGCGCCGCAGGCGTCGTGACATTGCGGTCCGGCCGGCCGATCCGGCCCAAAGGCCGCCAGACCGTGCCGCCGCGCGACGCCATCTGCCTGCAATTGCCGGGCGGGGGCGGCTTCGGCGATCCGCGCGCCCGCGCGCCCGAGCGCGTGCGCGAGGATGTGCTCGACGGTTTGATCACAGCGGAAGCCGCGCGCCGCGATTATGGCGTCGCGATTAGCGCCGACGGTGAAATCGATGTCGCGGAGACGGAGCGCCTCAGAGCCTCGCGAAAATCCGCGAAGGGGTAAGTCTGGAGACGGCAATGCCCATGCGAGTCATCGGCATGATCGGGGTGACGCCGCCGCAAAGCGCGGCGACGTTGCACGTCATCGAGGGTGGGTTGTCGCCGAATTACGTGGCGGAGGCAGCGCGCGCGCACGAGAATTCCGGCTTCGATCTCGTCCTGGTCGGCTACTCGTCATCGTCCGCCGAAGGATTTCTAGTGGCGTTGCATGCGGCGGCACGCACCGAGCGGCTCGGTTATCTGATCGCGCATCGTCCTGGCTTTGTCGCGCCGACACTGATGGCGCGCAAGATCGCAACCTTCGACCATTTGAGCGGCGGCCGGCTTGCCGTTCACATCATCACCGGTAAGACCGACGACGAGCAGGAAGGCGACGGAGATTTTACGCCCAAGGCCGAACGCTATCGCCGCGCCGCAGAATATCTCGAACTGATGCAGTTGACCTGGGCAAGTGAGCAGCCGTTCGACTTCGCCGGCGAGTTCTATCGCGTCAAAGGTGCGCATTCCGACGTATGCCCGTTGCAGAAGCCGCATCCGCTTCTGTTCTTCGGCGGCGCGTCCGAGGGCGCGCTGGCGATGGGCGCGCGGCTATGCGACGTCTACGCGATCTATGCCGAGCCGCTTGCCTCGACGCGCGAGCGGATCAAACAATTCCGCGCCCAAGCGGCGGCGTTCGGTCGCACGCCCGGCTTCAACGTTTCGGTGCGTCCGATCATCGCCGCAAGCGAGGGCGCGGCCTGGGACAAAGCCAATAAAATTCTTGCGGCGATGACCGGCGCCAAGGGCTGGAGCCGCCAGGAGGCGATGTCGGGGCCGGTCGACAATGCCGGCAAGCGGCTGATGGGTTTTGCGCTCGAACGCGACGTGCACGACGAGCGGCTGTGGATGCCGATCGCGCGGGCGACCGGCGCGCTCGGCAATACATCGTGCCTCGTCGGCACGCCGGAACAGGTCGCGCGCGCCATCCTCGAATATTATAAGCTCGGCATCGGCTCGGTGCTGATCCGCGGCTTCGATCCGTTCAACGACACGGTCGAGTTCGGCCGCGAACTCATTCCGCGCATCAAAGCCGGCGCGATCGAGATCGACCTGCTGCAGTCAGCCGGCGATCAGACGCATTCAGGCCAATTCGCATGACGATGAGCGAATTTCCGGCCTTTGCGGAGATGGAGCGTAGCAGCTGGTCCGATGCGACACGCGCATCTGGTTACGTGCAATTGTTTGCCTCCGCGCCCGATCAGGCAATCGAAAGCCTGTTGGACGCGGCCGGCGCCGATCGCGGTCTCAAGGCGCTCGATTTGTGCTGCGGTCAGGGCAACGTTTCCGAAGCCATTCTGAGCCGTGGCTGCCAGGTCGTCGGGGTGGATTTTTCGCCGGCAATGCTCGCGTTTGCGCGGCAACGAGCCCAAACCGCAACCTTCGTTGAAGCGGACGCGCAGAACCTTCCTTTTTTCGATGCCGAATTTGATCTCGTGGTCTCCAATTTGGGCGTGTGCCATATCCCGGATCAGCCTCGCGCGCTTACAGAGGCACGGCGCGTTCTTCGTCCGGGTGGAAGATTCGCGATGACGGTATGGTGTGGACCCGAAATCTCTCCCTGTTTTGCGAGCGTGTATGCGGCAATCAAGACGCATGGTGACCCACATGTCCTCGCGCCGTCAGGCCCGGATTTTCATCAGTTCGCAAGGCGTGATGTGGCGGTCAAACTGTTAACCGAGGCGGGGTTCGCAAATATCGATGTGACGACAGTTGATTGCGTATGGAGCCTCAATGCGCCGGAAGATCTATTTGAGATTTATGCAAAGGGTACGGTTCGTGCGGCCATGGTGCTTTCCAGGCAACCGCCCGAGAATCTGGCCGCAATCCGTTCAGCGCTGACAGCTATGGTGCGAGAGCAATTTTCCAGCGGGAGCCGTTGGCGTGTGCCCGTCCCCGCGGCTCTGGTGCGAGCGACCGCCTAGCGTCAAAGCATCACGGTTGTGCGCGCCAAGTTTCGTGAAAAATATCAATTCGCAATGCGCTATCCCGGCTGCCACCGCCGTTTTCAAGCGGTAACAAAGCAGGCAAACGCCGCCTTACGCCGACATTGCCAGGGACGCGGGTGCGACAGCGTCCTGCAAAACCATGTCGGCGCCTTTTTCGCCGATCATCACCGCCGCAGCATTGGTATTGCCTGACACCACCGTCGGCATGATCGAGGCGTCGATCACGCGCAAGCGCTCGAGGCCGCGCACCCGCAAGCGTTCGTCGACCACCGCCGAGGGATCGCTGCCCATGCGGCAGGTCGAGGTCGGGTGATAGACCGTGGTGCCGGTGTCGCGCGCGAAAGCGAGGAGATCGGCGTCGGCCACGCATTGCGCGCCGGGCGCGCGCTCTTCCGCGATGTAGCGGCGCATCGCCGGCTCGTCCATGATCCGGCGCATCGCTTTCATTCCGGCGACGACCGTGTCGCGGTCGGCACGCGCCGAAAGGTAACGCGGCTGGATCGCCGGCGGCATTCTCGGATCGTTGGACTTGATGCGCACGAAGCCGCGGCTCTCCGGCCGCAATTGGCACACCGAGGTCATGAAGCCAGGAAAACTATGAAGGATTGCGCCGGCCGCGTCGGCGCTGAAAATCAGAAAATGAATTTGTACGTCGGGCGTCGCCAATTCCGGCCGCGTGCGGAAGAACGCTCCGGCATAGCCGGCGCCGATCGTCAACAGCCCCTTGCGCGACATTAAATAACGCAAGCCCGCGCCATAGCGATGGCGCCAGTGATTAATCACATCGTTCATGGTGATCGGTTCGGTGCAACGGTATTGCATACGGATTTGCAGATGATCCTGCAGGTCGGCGCCGACGCCCGGCATATCGGCGATCACCGCGACGCCGACATCACGCAGGATCTTGGCCGGGCCGAGCCCGGAGAGCTGCAAAAGTTGCGGTGAATTGAACGCGCCGCCGGCGACGATGACTTCGCCGTCGGTATAAGCGGTGCACGTTCTGCCGTGCTGGATGTATTGGACGCCAACAGCGCGGCGGCCCGAGAACAGGATCCGGCTCGCGAGCGCGTCGGAGACGACGGCGAGATTGGGCCGGCGCCGCGCTTGCCGCAGATAGCCGACCGCCGTCGACCAGCGCCGGCCGTTTTTCGCCGTTAGCTGGAAATATCCGGCGCCTTCTTGCGCCGCGCCGTTGAAATCGTCGTTACGCGGAATGTTGGCCTGTTGCGCCGCTTCGATGAAGGCCTCGCAGAGCGGATGCGGCTCGCTGACGTCCGATACCGCGAGCGGCCCGCCGACGCCGTGGAAATCGTCACCGCCGCGACCTTGATCTTCGGCGCGCCGGAAATAGGGCAGGACGTCGGCAAAGCCCCAGCCGGCATTGCCGAGTTGCCGCCAATGATCGTAATCCTCGTGCTGGCCGCGGACGTAGAGCAGACCGTTGATCGAACTCGATC
>DASZCJ010000286.1:0-3206 GCA_035943155.1 Xanthobacteraceae bacterium
ATTCCGAGCGCAGCGTCTCGGCGGTCTTAAACGCCGGGCTGTCCGGATCGGCCACCACTTGGGCGAGGCCGTAATGGTCGCGCAAATCGATGAACAGCACGCCGCCATGATCGCGGATGCGATGGCACCAGCCGGAAAGCCGAACCTCGGCGTCGATGTCGCTCTCGCGGAGCGCGCCGCAGGTATGGGTGCGGTAGCGATGCATGCTCATTCCGCCGCATGAAATGGGTGAAAGGTGGCGCACAACCGCATGGCCTTCCTTGCTTTGTCAAGCGCCGGCCGCGCAGCGCCGCGGCGCCGGTCCAGACCGCCTCGACACGATGGCACCGATCTGCAGACTCCGTCGGGCGTGGAGCGAAGATGAATCGCAAATCGTCCAGTAAAACCGCGGCCGCGGCGCCAATAATGACCGCGGCGGAAGCGGTGGTCGCGACGCTGATCGCCCACGGCATTGACGCGATTTATGCGCTGCCCGGCCTGCAGAACGATCCCTTGTTCGACGCGCTGTTTCGGTATTCCGACCGGCTGCGCACCATCCACACGCGCCACGAACAAGGCGCCGCCTATATGGCGCTCGGCGCCGCACTCGCCACCGGCAAGCCGGCGGCTTACGCGGTGGTGCCGGGACCGGGCTTTCTCAATTCTGCGGCGGCCCTTCTCACCGCTTATTCGATGAATGCGCCGGTGCTGGCGCTGGTCGGGCAAATCCCGCATGCCGATATCGGCCGCGGCCTCGGCCACCTGCATGAGATCCGCGATCAAACCGGCATTATCAAACGGCTGGTCGATCATACCGCGCTCATCGCCAAGCCGCAGGACGCCTCGCGCTTAACCGCGTTGGCGCTGCGCGCGATGCGCGTCGGCCGACCCGGTCCGGCAGCGGTCGAATGCGCGATGGACGTCTGGAGCCAATCGGCGCCCGTTAGTGTCCAGAATCCCCTCCCGATCCCGCCGCCGAAGATCGACACGGCCGCGATCCGACGCGCCGCCAAACGTCTCGGCGCGGCCAAGCGCCCGATGATCGTCTGCGGCGGCGGCGCCCAGGATGCGGCCGAAGAGGTGACGGCGCTCTCTGCCATGCTGCAGGCGCCGGTACTCGGCTATCGGCGCGGTCGCGGCGTGCTCGACAGCCGCGATCCGTTGAGTGTGACGCTGCCGCTCGGGCGCGATCTGTGGGGCGAGGCGGATGTTGTGCTCGCTGTCGGCACGCGGCTGCTCGCGCCGATCCGGCAATGGGGCATCGATCGCAATCTGGCAGTCATTCGCGTCGATGCCGATCCGCGCGAACATGATCGCTTGCACAAGCCCGCACTGGCATTGACCGGCGACGCCAAGCCGATCCTGCAGCATCTCCTCGCCGAACTGCCGGCGCATAATATGAAACGTGCATCGCGCAAGGCGGAAATGGCCGAGCGGCAGGCCGCCTGGCGCAAGCGCCTCGCAAAACTGTCACCGCAAATCGCATTTCTCGACGCGATCCGCGCCGAGCTGCCCGAGGATGGCATTTTCGTCGATGAGGTCACCCAGGTCGGCTTCGCCGCGCGGCTCGTGCTTCCGGTCTATAAGCCGCGCACGTTTTTATCGCCCGGCTATCAGGACCCGCTCGGCTGGGGCTTTGCCACCGCGCTGGGCGCGCAACATGTACGGCCCGACGTGCCGGTCGTGGCGATTTCGGGCGACGGCGGCTTCCTTTTCACCGCGACCGAGCTTGCTACCGCGATGCGCCACCGCATTCCGCCGGTCACCATCGTGTTCAACGACGGCGCCTTCGGTAACGTGCGGCGCATTCAAGAGGAACGCTACGGCAATCGGCTGATCGGCAGCGACCTGACCAATCCCGATTTCGTCGCCTTTGCCAAAAGCTTCGGCGCCGAAGCCATGCGCGCGAGCACCCCCGAAGAGTTGCGCGTCGCATTGCGGCGTGCCTTGGCGCGGCGTGATTGCCCGAGCGTCATCGAAGTGCCGGTCGGGCCACTGCCAAGCCCCTGGGACTTCATTTTCATGGAGAAAATTCGCGGCAAGTAAGTACCAAGTAGCAGCAAGTAAGCGGTGCATCGCGTGCCCTGCGGGCTTGCCCCCGCCTCCCGCCTGAACGACATTAAGAATCACCAATGGTTTCTCAATCGGTTCCCCCCGCTTCGCTGCAGCCGATCACGGCGACATCCGAACTTGCCGACGCCTGCCGCCGCATGGCGAAGTATCCCTTCGTCACCATCGACACCGAATTTCTCCGCGAAAGCACCTATTATCCGCTGCTCTGCGTGGCGCAGATGGCCTCGGCCGACGAAGCCTTTGTCATCGATGCATTGGCGCCAGGCATCGACCTTGCGCCGTTCTATGCGCTGATGGCGGATGAGAAGGTGATGAAGGTGTTTCATGCCGCGCGCCAGGACATCGAAATTGTCTGGCACGCCGCCAAGCTCATTCCGCACCCGATCTTCGACACGCAAGTCGCGGCCATGGTGCTGGGCTACGGCGATTCGATCTCCTACGACCAGTTGGTGCAGCGGATCACTGGCGACACGCTCGACAAATCGCACCGCTTCACCGACTGGACGCGCCGGCCATTGGCGGAGGCGCAGCTGCGTTACGCGATTTCAGATGTGACCCATCTGCGCGACGTCTATCTCAAACTTGTCGCCGATCTGCGCGAGCGCGGCCGCGCCGAATGGGTCGAGGACGAGATGCGTGTTTTGACCTCGCCCGACACCTATCGCCTCGAGCCAGAGAATGCCTGGCAGCGGCTGAAGACACGCGTGCGCAAGCCGAAAGAGCTTGCGGTGTTGATCGAAGTCGCCGCTTGGCGCGAGCGCGAGGCGCAGGCGCGCGACGTGCCGCGCTCGCGCGTGCTCAAGGACGAGGCGATCGCCGACATTGCGGTGCAGGCGCCGACCAGCGCCGAGAGACTCAAGCACTTGCGCTCGCTGCCGAAGGGGTTTGAGCGTTCGCGTTGGGGCGAGGCGATCGTCGAGGCGGTGACGCGCGGACTGGCGCGCGATCCCAAGACGCTGCCGCGTCCTGCGCGCATCCATGCGGCCGCTAATGGCGCGGCGGTGGTCGAACTCCTCAAAGTGCTGTTGCGGATGATTTCGGAAAGCCATCACGTCGCCGCGAAAGTCATTGCCACGGTCGACGATCTCGAGCGCATCGCCGCCGACGATTGCGCCGACGTGCCGGCGCTCACCGGCTGGCGGCGCGAACTATTC
>DASZCJ010000287.1:0-4691 GCA_035943155.1 Xanthobacteraceae bacterium
GTGCTGGAAGAGACCGGATACAACGTATCGGTCCACGAATTTCTCGGCTCGATGTGCTACGCCGCAGAAGGCAAGATCAAGATTGTGCAGTTCTGGCTGATGCGCGCGGTCGGCTCGCCCGCGCGTGAGCTGATGGACGACGTCAAAGCCGTGAAGTGGCTGCCGCTGCGGCAAGCGATTGCCATGCTCAACCGCCCCCACGAAAAACTATTTCTCACCCATGTCGGCCCGATCGCGTTTGACCATGCCAAGAAATCCAGGCGCGCTAAGTCGCGGGGCTTACTGCGAAATGGCGCCGCCCGCGCCGCGAAAGTTCCGCCTGCCTCGGTCGAGCACGTGATTGCGCTCGATTACGACAAGACCCGGTCAAATGCCTTCGTCAAGGCGCTCGCAAGCTGGCGGAACCGCGCCGTACAGTCTTCGGCGCGCAAGGCGAGCTAATCATTCGGCTTCGACCTCGTGGAACACGCTGTAGTCGATCACCAGCTTGCCTTCGTTCGATGTGCCGGTGATGTCGCGATAGCGATGGTTCCAACGGATGTCCTCATACGAATAAAGCCGCCGTGCATAGAGATGCTGCGCTGAGCTGTCGTCGACGCCGCTGACATTGAGCGTGAGCGAACCGCTGACAGCGGCGAGATCGGCCGCTGTCATGCGGTATAATGGGCTTGTTTCGTCGATAGTATGGAATATCGACCAACTGAGCATGAACATCGGGTGTTCGCGACGCTCGAGCAGGAGTTCATGGTAGCGGCGAAGCTCGTATCCTTCCAAGGTCGTTTCGATTCGAAAAAACCACAGCCGCGCCGTCGCTTGCGAAATCGTATTGTTACGGGCATTGGCGACCCGGATGATCAGCGTCGGTTGGCCCTGATGAACGGTCACAACGGCATACCGGGCGAAGATGAAGCGGGCGCGAGGGCGCGAAAAGCGGGCAAAGATCAACCCGGTCATCACCGCGAGGAATGACATCCCAGTGAAGATTTCTACCGTGGCGATGAAATGCCCATAGTGCGTTTGCGGATGCATGTCGCCGTAGCCGACAGTAGCGAGCGTCTCGACCGAAAAATAGAACAAGCCGAGCGGCTCGTTGGCGGCGACGTTGGCGATCGGCTCGATGCCGAGCCAATACAAGAACGCGAATAGCGCGTTGAGAGAAATAAAAATCGCTGCCGCCGTGCCGAAAAAGACGGGCCAATAGACCGTCATCGAGCGGTGATAGAGATCGGTCCAAAAACTATCCGACAAACCCCGAGTTTCGACTTCGCGCTCGCCGATGCGAACGACGTTCGCCCCGCCTTGTCGCCGCAGCTCGATCTGCTCTTTAGCTTTCGCCAAAGCGAATGAACCTATGCCGTCGCCGCAATCTTTGTCTTCAGCCGGCTGAAGACTCTGCGGGCGTTGCCTTCGAATATTTTTCGCCGCGCGCTGTCGTCGAGCCCGGGGGCATTGTCGATGTAACGCTTGGTGTCGTCGAAATAATGACCCGACCTGGGATCGATGCCTTTGACGGCGCCGACCATTTCCGATGCGAACAGGATGTTTTCGGCCGGCACGACTTCGGCCAGCAGATTTATCCCCGGTTGATGATAGACGCACGTGTCGAAAAAGATATTGCTCTTGATGATCTCGGCGAGCTCCGGCCGCCCATTATTGAGCGCGATGCCGCGGAAGCGACCCCAATGGAACGGCACCGCGCCGCCGCCGTGCGGGATAATCAATTTCAAAGTCGGAAAGTCTTTGAACAGATCGGACAGGATAAGCTGCATGAACGCCATGGTGTCGGCGTTGAGGTAATACGAGCCCGTCGTGTGCATGGCCGGGTTACAGCAGCCCGACACGTGAATCATAGCCGGTACGTCGAGCTCGACCATCTTTTCGTAGAACGGATACCACCACTTATCGGTCAGGGGTGGCGCATTGAAATAGCCGCCGGATGGGTCGGGATTGAGATTGCAGCCGATGAATCCCATTTTCACGCAGCGATCTAGTTCGCCGATTGCATGCTTAGGCGGCACGCCGGGCGATTGCGGCAACTGGCACACGCCGATGAAATTCTGCGGAAACAGCGAGACGACGCGCGCGATCAGATCGTTGCAGATCTGCGACCATTCGAGGCTTACGGTCTCATCGCCGATGTGATGGCCCATGCCCGACGCGCGCGGCGAGAAGATGGTCAGATCGGTGCCGCGGTCGCGTTGCAATTTAAGCTGATTTTGTTCGATGCTTTCGCGGATTTCGTCGTCCGACATCTTCAGCGAAGCGCGCGACGGCATCGCGGTCTTATCGCCGGAGCTCACAGCCGCCGTCTGTTCCTTGCGGAAACGATGCAGGTCCTTGGGTTCGGTGGTGTAGTGGCCGTGGCAATCGATGATCATGAGACAGCGCCATTCCGGGGTGGAAAAGCTCGGATGCTAGGGCCCATTGCGCGATTGTCAAACCTCGCGATTGCCAAACGGCGTGATTGTCAAACGCGGCGACCATCAAATGCGCCGTGAACAACGAAGCAAACGATCCAGTCGCGCATTCCATGTTTCCGTTTTGACGAAAGCCGAGCGTCTCGCAATGATGCCAACGACCCGTTAGGATGCCGCCGGTATTAGGGGAGGACACGAATGGCAGAACTTCCACGGCTCAATGGCGTGATTGGCGCGCTGGAAAACGGCCGGCATGCTTTGACCACTTTCACGCCGGCCGATACCGAAGCGGCAGTCGCGCTTGCCACCGCAAAATACGATGCCGTGGTCTACGAGATGGAGCACAACGCCTACGATATCCGCGCCTTCCGCGATTGCCTGCAATACATGCTCAATCGGCGCCAGATCGCGCAATCGGGGTCGCTGGCGCCGGCGGTGGCCCCGTTCGCGCGGATTCCGCCAAACGGCGGCGAGAAAGCGCAATTCCATGCCAAGCAGGTGCTTGACCTTGGCGCCTACGGAATTATCTGGCCGCACATCAGCAATGTCGAGCAGGCCTATAACGCGGTCGCGGCGTGCCGCTATCCACGTCTAAAGAACAAGCCGCTTTATGAGCCGGCCGGCATGCGCGGCGACGGCCCGACGCAGGCGGTGCGCTATTGGGGCGTCACGCAGCAGGAATATTACGAGCGCGCCGACGTGTGGCCGCTCAATCCCAAGGGTGAGATATTCGTTATTTTGATGATCGAGGACACCGAAGGCATCGCCAATCTGAAAGATATTCTCAAGAACGTGCCCGGCATCGGCGCCATTCTGATCGGCGAGGGCGATCTGTCCCAGGAGCTCGGCTACCCGCGGCAATACGAGCACAAGGTCGTGCTCGATGCGATGGCGCAAATCGTCAGCACCTGCAGGCAAGCCAATGTCGTCGTCGGCCATCCGCATGTGGAGACGCACAATGTCGAGCGCATCGTCAAGGAGGGCTATCGCTTCTTGATGTGCGCGCCGGTGCGCAGCTACGGCAATTTGGACAAGGCGCGCGAGCTGACCGGACGGGCTAAAGCATGATCGCGAAAAGTGGAAACCGGTTTCCCGCCTGCGCAAAGCCCAAGCACCGGCCTGTCATTCGTTTGATGCTTCGGCGGGCGAAGGCAGGTCAGAAAAGATCATGCTCAAACGATGAGCTAAAGCGAAATGGCGATTCAACCTAAAATTATTTCGCTTTAGCCTCCGCGCCGCGCCTCAGCAACGCCGCTTCGAATGCGCTGGCGATTGCTTCCTTGCTTTTGCCGGGGCGGGCGGCGTCGCCGATCACGATGACGCGCTGGTCGGGGCGCGCAAATGGCGGAACCGCGCGGCGGTGCCGCGGCGCACTTTGAAATAAAACCAATGCCGCACTGCCGGCGATTTAAAGATCCACGCAATTCCTGGCGCTCGCGCAAGGTGGCTGTCGAGCAGCCAATTGGCAAATGGCGCAAGCCCGAAGCGATATTCGGCCCCGGTCGCGATGACGACGCAATCGAATGGCGTCAGCAGGGCCGGTGCAGCGGTCAGGTCAGTTGCCAAGCGAAACTTGACGCCTTTGGCTTCGCAAGCCGCGACGAGGTCGGCAATGTAACGTGCAAAACTCCGCTCGTCGGCCTCGACTTCTTGGAACAGCGGCGCCTTGGCCGCCGAACGCAAGGCGCCGCCGGCCTGCGGCTTTTTTTCAAACAGGGTCACGCTGTTACCCTCGGCGACCAGCAACGCATAGGTCAGGCCGGCCGGACCGGCGCCGATGACCGCGATGCGCTCTCCATGGGGCGCTTGCGGCGCGATGAACATTGTCTCTCGTCCAGCGGCGCCGTTGACCACGCAGCCAATGCGAGCGCCGCCGCGCATCGTTGATGCAGGTGTTGCAGGCAAGGCAGCGCCGGATCGGCTCGCCGCGGCGCACCTTCTCAGCCCATTGCGGATCGGCGATCAGTGTGCGGCCGAGCGCGATGAAATCGGCTTTGCCTTGGGCGACGGCGCGCTCCGCCATTGCCGGATCGCCAAGACGGCCGACGGCGATAACGGGAATGCCGACGCGCCGCTTCACCTCGGCCGCGTAATCGAGAAAAGTCGCGTCGGGATAAGTCATCGGCGGCAGGACGACCTGCGCTGACGGGCGCGAACGATAATGACCGGCGCTGGATATGCAACGCGTCGGCGCCGGCCGCGGCGGCCCAGATCGCGATTTGACGGCCCTCGCTAAAGGGTAAGCCGCCGGGGAAGAAATCCTCCACCGAGAGA
>DASZCJ010000288.1:0-3540 GCA_035943155.1 Xanthobacteraceae bacterium
GCCTTCGGCCGGCCCAAGTGTAAACCCTTCTACCCGGTATCTCGCTCAGGTGGGCACTACTGTACCGTCGCGATCGGGATGGCCGGGCCAAGCCGGCTATGACGCGTGCTGCCGGAGGGGTAAGCTCCATTCCGCTGGCGCGGGAATGAGCGAAGGAAATTCCGGCTCTAGTGCCGCTCGTCCGCCTTGCACGCGAACATCGCTTCCGGCCGCGTCCGGCTTGCAACGGTCGGTGGGTCGAAGATCGCAAGATAGGCGTCGCTGCCCGTGAGCCGATCGAGGCCGATCTCGCGATAGCCCACGGCTGCAAGCTCGCAGCGCAGGAGACTCGGTGGAGTGCCATGCTCGGACGTCGGCCCGTAGGCGTCGACGATGCCGACGCGCGCGCCAAGCTTGAGCGCAGGGACGAGATTGTAGAGCAGAGCGTAAGGCTGAGCGATCTCGTGATACATGTGGACCATGATCGCAATGTCGAGCGAGTGAGCTGGCAACCTCGGATCGTGTGGCTCCCCGAGGCTGATTACAACATTTTGCAATCCGAGATCGCGCACCCGACTGCGCAGCCCCCGCAAATATTCGGGAACGACATCTTGTGCGATGATGCGGCCGCGGGGACCGACGATCGGTGACAGCCGCACAACATAATAGCCGCTGCCCGCTCCGATGTCCGCGACGGTCATCCCGGATTTGACGCCGAGCAGATGCACAAGCTGGCTCGGTTCGCCGGCATCATCACGCTCCTTTTCGTCGTGCCAGATCGGGCTGATAATGTCCGCGATCGGGCGATCGGGTTTCGGAAAGAAGGCAGCCGGCGTGCCCGGCCCCGCCATGAAGTCCTGGGCGGAGACTGACATCGTGAATGCGGTGGCAAAGACGACAACAATTGTTGTTCGCATCACGTTGCGCATCACGTTGCCAGTCTCCGATGCGATTGCCGGGGTGCCGGAAGCGTAAGCGCCATTGCCGCTTGCACGGCAATGTGCGGAAGCTATTCGACCTGAATGCCGGCACGCTTGATAACGTCGGCCCACTTCGCGATCTCGGATTTGACGAACGGTTCTATGTCCGCAAGCGGCATGCTGAGCGGGACGCCTGCGTCGGCCGTAATGCGTTTTTTTACATCGGGATCGGCGAGTGCTTTTTGCACCGCCGCGTAAAGCTTTTCGACGATCGGTTTCGGCGTCTGCTTGGGGGCCCACAGTCCAAACCAGACGTAATAAACATAATTTGGAACGCCGGCCTCGGCGACTGTGGGCACATCCGGCAGCAGGGGCGACCGCTCCTTTCCCGTGACCGCCAGCGCGCGGACGCTGTTACCCTTAATCTGTCCCAGCGCGCTTGCCAGATTGTCAAAGAACACTGGCGTTTGGCCCGACATGACGTCGGTGTAAGCCGGCGCGGCGCCCCGGTAAGGCACATGCGTCATCTTGATGCCGGCTTCGAGTTCAAACAACTCAGTCGAGAGGTGCTGCCCGGTGCCGTTGCCAGCCGAGGCGAAGTTGATGGCGCCTGGTTTGGCTTTGGCCATGGCGATCAGATCGCCGATCGAATGCGCCGGGAAATTGTTGCTCACCACGACAGCGAACGGAAACTCCGCGAGCATGCTGACGGGTGTGAAATCGCGAATAGGATCGTAAGCAAGATGGGCAAACAGGCTCGGGTTGACCGCCATATTGGCATTCAGCCCGGTGATAAGCGTGTAACCGTCGGGCACGGCATTGGCCGCGGCCGCCGTACCGACGACGGTGCCGGCCCCGGGCCGGTTTTCGACGACGAACGGTTGCGCAAGCTGCTGGCTGAGCTGACCAGCAATGATCCGCGCGATGATGTCGGTGCCGCCACCGGGTGGCTGCGCCACGATGATGGTAACCGGCCGACTTGGATAGGTTTGCGCGCGCGCCGGATGCGGCAAAGCCAGAAAACAGAAAAGCGCAAAGGCGATGAAACATCGCGCCAGAAATCCATGAAACATTTACTACCCCCTCTCTGATATTTTCTCTGGATTATCATTCTCGCGACCCCCGCGGCAATGCTCAGCGAAGCCGCGAGGTTTTGGAATGCACAGGTGATTGGCTCACGGCTGGTCATCCTGCATCAACCGGCTAAGCCCATCTGAGGTGCTCACGCGCGGCGTCCAGCCTAGAGCAATCAATGCAGACGGATCGGCGACCAGCGAGCCTGACATTCGCCGGTAGATTTCGCCTTGGCCCATTAAGCGAAGCACGAATTCGAGCAACACCCGCGACATCGGAAATACTCGCCGCTGGCGCCCCAATCCGTTGCGCATCGCGGCGATCATTTCCGCGACAGTGAGGGCCTCAGCATCAGCGGCAATGAATGGTCGCCGTAGCGGTCCTGGCGCTTTCAGCACGGTCTCGATCGCCGCCGACAGATTTTCCAGTGCAAGGAGCGAGCGCCGGCCGTCTAAGCTGCGCAACGGCAAGGGAAAGGGTGAACGGGCGAGCCGCATGAGTTGCGCGATGTTGCCTCTCACGCCAGGTCCGTAGACTAGAGCTGCCCGCAGTGACACCCAGTCGAAGTCGAGGTCTTGCAAACCGCACTCTGCGGCAAGTTTGGACCTTCCATAAGCATCGGTTGGATTCGGACTGTCGGCTTCGGTCAGTACCGTATCGGCTGTTGGTCCGGATTGGGCGCGAATTGAGGAAAGAAAAATGAAGCGCTTGGCGCCGGCGCGCCGCGCAGCGCGCGCAAGGTTGATCGTCGCCTCGGTGTTCAGGACCCGATAGTCGTCCTCCGGGATGCCAGACATGCCCTGAGTGACCCCCGCGGAGTGGATCACTGCATCCACTCCTTCAAGCGCCGCTGACATGTTCCGTGGCCGCGCCAGGTCGCCAATTACTGCACTCGCGCACTCCATGGGGACCGAAGACGGGTGGCGCAGCAATACGCGCAGCCGGTGACCGTGCCTCGGCAATTCACGCAGTAAATGTCGCCCGATGAAGCCGGTGGCGCCCGTAAGCGCAAGGAGCATTCAAGCCTCTTCTGGCGATAGAATTTCTTAATGCGCGGCGTCCCAATTGTCGGCAGCGTGCGCCTCGACATGCAGCGGCACGGTGAGCGACACCGCCGGCAGCGGCGCGTCGATCATCACTTTGGTAACCACCGGCAGGGTCTTTTCGACTTCCGCCTGCGGCACTTCGAAGACAAGTTCGTCGTGCACCTGTAACAGCATCTGCGCCGCGAGCTTTCGTTGCGCCAGCGCGTCGTCCATGCGGATCATGGCGCGGCGGATAATGTCGGCGGCGCTGCCTTGCAGCGTTGCATTGACCGCGGCGCGCTCGTTAAAGGCGCGGATCGAGGCATTCGAAGCAGCAATGTCCGGATAGTGGCACTTGCGGCCGAACAGCGTGAGCACGTAACCGTGCTTTTTTGCAAAGCCCTTGGTCTCTTCCATGTAATCGCGGATGCCGGGAAAGCGCTCGAAATATTTTCTGATGTAAGTACCGGCCTCCTCGCGGCCGATGCCGAGCTGATTGGCGAGCCCGAACGCGGAGATGCCGTAGATGATGCCGAAATTGA
>DASZCJ010000289.1:0-3694 GCA_035943155.1 Xanthobacteraceae bacterium
CTGCTGCAGCCGGTAAGCGGCAAAGTCAGCGGAATGGAAATAAGGGCCGCGGCGAGGCAGGACGCTAGCGCGCGCAACTTGCCTGCGGATCTCGCCGATCCTGGTAACCGCAACATCATGAGCGTGATTGGAGCCCCGTCGCCGACAGCCGCACGCCGCCACATCGGCGCACCGCAGCCTTATGACAATACAGCAATTAAGGCCGACAATCGGCCCGGATTAAGGCGCGAAAGTTAAGCGGTTTAAGAGACCTCAGGCCCATAAGCCGGCACGGCGAAGCCGGTGGCAAGGTCGGCATAGCCACGGGGACGCCGGATTTCCGGCATTTCCACATAGGTCCATGCGCTGCGGTCGGCAAACAAAGCGGTCAGGACGGCGTGATTGAGCTTATGACCGCCGCGAACCGAGCGATAAGCGCCGATCAATGGCGCCCCCGACAAGGCCAAGTCGCCGATCGCATCGACAGCCTTATGCCGGACGAATTCGTCCGCGTAGCGCACGCCTTCGGGATTAAGGACGCGATCGTCGGCGATCACGACGGTGTTGTCGATGGACGCGCCCCGCGCATAGCCGGCGCCCCATAGTTTGGCAACGTCGCGCATGAACCCGAATGTTCGCGCCCGGGCCAGGTCGCGCCGGAACGAATCCGGCTCAACATCGAGGGCGAATGCCTGCCGCCCGATCAGCGGGTGGTCGAACTCGATTTCGGTCTCGATTCGCAATCCCCTTAAATACGGACGAAGTTCGCCGTAGCTGTCGCCTTTGACGACGCGCACCGGTTTGAGCACCTGGATGTAGCGCCGCGATTCGGCGAGCACGACAATGCCGGCCTGCTGGATAGCGGCGACGAACGGCGCGGCGCTGCCGTCCATGATCGGGATTTCCGGCCCATCGACTTCGGCAATGGCGTTATCGACGCCAAGCCCGTGCAATGCCGCCAAGACATGTTCAGTGGTCGAGACAAGGGGACCGTTTTCATCGCCAAGAACGGTGGCAAATTCGGTCGCAGTGACCGCGCGGAAATTCGCGCGCAATTCGCGGTCAGCTTCCCCGCCGGTCCCGCAGCGAGCAAATACGATGCCGGTATTGGCCTCGGCCGGATGCAGCGTGACCGTGGTCGGTAAACCAGAGTGAACGCCGATGCCGGCGACGGTTACATGATCCTGCAGCGTCGTCTGCCTGCCGGACGGCACGCCCCGCGTCATGCTTTTGCCCCACACCTCACAGCCACGTTGCGCGAGCAAAAACACTTCGCGAACAAGGCCACCCCGACGGCAGGGAAACGCGTTCAAATTACAAATTTGGGGAGGGCCGCAGTGGCCCACAGACTCGAATCCCCCGAACTCCCCCGCACCGTGCAAACCTTAATGCTGCAGCGCCAAGAGGCCAATTCACGGTTTCTTACCGAGTGTTACCTTTTTCCGGCCGCACTGTGGTCCGGACCTTGCCCAAAAATCGCGCCGGATTGATTTTTCGGGCAGTGGCGCAAGCTGGAGCCGTCTCTGCAGCTGGCCGCAAAGATCGCCGCCTGCGTCAAGAAGTTTTGTTGTAACAATGAATTAACTCGGCCGGCCGCGCCCGGCCGCTTGCGCGCCACGGCACGGCCGGCCGGGTTGAGGAACGCCGCCGTTCAATTCGCTTGTCGGCGCAGGAAGGCCGGAATGTCGAGTTGATCCTGTTCGGCCGAGTTGTGCACAGCGCTCGCCCGGCCATGCTGATCCAAGCCCTGAGGCGCAGTCCGCCTGGCGTATTCCGAGACCGGTTCCGAGCGTGTCTCGGCCGGGCGCGTCTCGGTCGGGCGTGGCATGGGCCGGCCCGGCAGCCGATCGGGGCCCATCTGCGGGCCGCGCGGCGCTTGCGGCATCTTGGGGTGGTCGTCGCGGCGGCCAAGGCCGACCGATGCCAACCGCTGCAGCAGCGACCTGTGTCGCTTCTCGGGATGATGATCATCGGCAAGTTCGCCGCGAAGTTCGCCACGCTTGGCGCGAATTTCGTTCTGAGCGGGCAGTGGCAGCTCGTCGATTCGCGGCATCCGCGGCGCGCGCGGTATCCGTTCCGGCTGCGGTGGCAGAAACGCGGCCGGCTGCTCATCTTCGGGCTCATTCGCCGCGGGATCGATAAACAGCGAGGGTTTCGGCGCCAGCGGGCGAATAGTGATGTCTTCGACCGCCGCTGCGATCGCTGCCTTGGCAGCCGATTCGATCGACGCATTGATGGTGGCCGCCGCGCCGGGCCTGGCCGGCTCTTGGCGCTCGACGCGCTCGGCGTCCAGCTGTTTTTCCGCACGCAGCCGTTGCGCCATATCGGCAACCCGAGAATCCGCAGCGATAGTGCCCGGACGCTGCGCGAAGGCTTGATCGATGCCAGTCGCCACGACCGACACGCGGATCATGCCATCCAGGCTCTCGTCGAACGTGGCGCCGACAATGATGTTGGCGTCTTGATCGACCTCTTCGCGAATGCGCGTTGCCGCTTCATCGACCTCATAGAGCGTCAGATCGCGGCCGCCGGTGATGGAAATCAGAAGCCCTCTGGCGCCCTTCATCGACGCATCGTCGATCAGCGGGTTCGAGATGGCCGCTTCCGCAGCGGCGAGCGCCCGTTTTTCGCCCTCGGCCTCGCCTGTTCCCATCATCGCCTTGCCCATCTCGCGCATCACGGCGCGGACGTCGGCGAAGTCGAGATTGATAAGGCCTTCCTTGACCATCAGATCGGTGATGCAGGCAACGCCGGAATAGAGCACCTGGTCGGCGAGCGCGAAGGCATCGGCGAATGTGGTTTTTTCATTAGCCACGCGAAACAGGTTTTGATTGGGGATGATGAGCAACGTGTCGACGCATTTCTGCAATTCGGCGATGCCGCCATCGGCGATCCGCATGCGGCGCTGACCTTCGAAATGGAACGGTTTGGTGACCACGCCGACCGTCAGAATGCCGTGCTCCCGGGCCGTCTTGGCGATGATCGGCGCGGCGCCGGTGCCGGTGCCGCCACCCATTCCGGCGGTGACGAAAACCATGTGCGCACCGGATAGGTGATCGCGGATTTCGTCGATCACTTCTTCGGCCGCGGCGCGCCCGACATCCGGCTGCGATCCGGCGCCGAGCCCTTCGGTCGCCTGCACGCCCATCTGGATGACGCGCTCGGCTTTAGACATCGTGAGCGCCTGTGCGTCGGTATTGGCGACGACAAAATCGACGCCCTGGAGTCCGGCGGTAATCATATTGTTGACGGCATTGCCGCCCGCGCCGCCCACTCCGAATACCGTAATTCGGGGTTTAAGCTCACGAATATCCGGGATGTTGAGATTGATGGTCATGATTGCCTCTTTTGTCGTGCGCGGGCGCGATGCACGCCCTGGCCCATCCGGTCCGCCACCGGCCGCTGAGATTTTCGAGCTTCGCTTCTGAGGGCCATCAGAAACTCTCGCGAAGCCATCGTCCGACGCGAGCGAAGTATCCGCCCGTACCGGTCATGAGTTGCCGCCTACGGCGCATTTCGAAATGTTCGAGATGCGCCGCTTGGGGATAGACGAGGAGCCCTGCGGCCGCCGCAAAGGCCGGGCCTTTGGCCGCTTCCGGTGCGCCGGCGATGCCAAGCGGGCGTCCGAGCCGCACCGGGCGCCCAAGCAGCCGCGCCGCCAGTTCCGGCAGTCCGTTAAGCTGACTGGCGCCGCCACTAAGCACCACATGGCCGC
>DASZCJ010000290.1:0-2621 GCA_035943155.1 Xanthobacteraceae bacterium
GGGTGAGGACATGCGTCGGGCCAGGCGGTTCGGCAGCGAGCGCGCTGTGCGATGTCTCGCCTTGGCGGTCCTGGCGGTGGCCTTGGCGATCGTGGCTCTTGTCGAAACGCGGGCGCAGCCCGCCGCGGGCGAAAATCCCGCGTTGATGGCCGCCGATACGGCGCTCAACGAAGCGATGCGAGGCGCCGATAGATCCACCGCGCGCCGGTTGCTCTCACTGCAATTCACCTACACCGATGAAGGCGGCAGGGCCTATTCGCGAAAAGATTTTCTCGCTGACTTAAAAAACCTATCGGCTGCGCCGGCGAGCGACCGAAACGTGGCGATGTATGGTCTGGTTGCGGCGGTTACGGGCGATCGCAGGCCCGTGCAAGGCAACCCGAGTTTCTTCCTGGACATCTGGGTCAAGCAGAAGGGCGCGTGGCGCGCCTTGGCGATGCAGAACGTTGTCCTCGCGGAAGCGACCGCGCCGGCCGCTCGTGGCGAAGAAACTAAATCCGGCGATTGCAAGAACCCATGTCAAACCATGCCCTATCGGGTGCGCTCGCCGGCCGAGCAAGAGGTCCTCAATTCGTTTCTCGCGATCGAGAAGGCGAGCATCGCCCATGATGCACAGGAATGGTCTAAGCACGTGGCCGAAGAATTCGTGCTTTATCGGTCCGGCTATCCTCCCATCAGCAAGGCGGCGCGCATTGCGACGATCGAGCGTCAGAAAGCGTCCGGAAGTCCGGTGATAGTCGGCGAACTTCAGGCCGTGCGCCTTGCGGTCTACGGCGATGCGGCGGCGATGATCGCAACGGAGATGGTTCCGGATAATTCACGCCCGCCTTATCGCGCCGCACGGGTATGGGTCAGGCGTAACGGCCAATGGCTGATGGCAATCAGCGTTCAGACCGACATCCAGACGCCGTAATCCTAATCCTGCGGCAGCTCGTCAACGCCGAGCTCTTTCGCGAATGCCGCGACTTGCGCGCGTTGCTCTTGCGTCGACTTGGCAAATTCTTCCGGCCCACCAACATTGAGAATCTGCCCGGACGTGATCAAGCGCTGTTTGATCGTGTCATCGGCGACCGCACGGATGTCGGCGGCGATCCGCTGCCGCAGCGCAAGCGGCATGCCAGCCGGTCCGAACAAACCGACCAGGCCGTCGATCGTAAGCGCCGGTTGGCCGGCTTCCTGCACGGTCGGCACATTGGGTTCGCTCGGCGCGCGCACGGTATTGGTAACGCAAAGCAGCTTGATCTTGCCGGATTGCAGCTGCGGCCGCACGATCGCCAGCGCCGCTTCGTAGACTTGCACGCGCCCTTCGGCGAGGTCGTTGGCGGCATCGACAGGGTTTTTGTAAGCGACCTTCGCGATATCCAGTCCTTCGCGCTTGAGCCATCCGGCGAAAATGAAATCAAGCGCGCCAGTGACGCCGGCCCAGTTCAGCTTGCCCGGTTGCGCGCGGGCGAGCGCGATCAATTGATCGAGCGAACTGACGTTCAAGCTCGACGGCGCCGAAATCGCGATGATGGTATTGGAGATGCGCGCGATCGGCAGCAAATCGCTCGTCCGGTACGGCAGGTGATCGTGCAGAAATGGATGCGCTGTGAAAGAGGAGGTCGGCGAAAACAGCAATTGATGATCGTCATGCGCGCCGACGAATGCATTGATCGCGACTATGCCATCCCCGCCTGGCCGATTCTCCACCACGACTGGCTGTCCCCAACGTTGTGCGAGGCGATCCGCGAACAGCCGCGCGCCGATATCGGCGCCGCTGCCCGGACCGAGCGTGAGGATGAATTTCACCGGCCGCGTCGGCCATGCCTGATCCGCTGACGCGATTGAGGACAACAGCGGCGCGCCAAGCATCAGCGCGGCCAATAGGACGACATGGGAACCAAATGCAAAAAACCGGCGCAACTTCACGGTTTGATCTCCTCCGCTTGGCGATTTGCTTTTTTGCCTGCTCGCCCTCAGCTTTCCAATCCAGTCGGCACATTTTTGTTTTCACTTGCGAGCTTCATGCCGGCCGCAAGCGCCATGGTTTCGGCAAGCGCGGCGAAATCCTTCTGCAGATAGTCTTGCGGATCCTTTTGCAGCATCGCGGCGCCGAAATGGCTCTGCAACACTTCCCGCGCTGCCGCGGTGACCGGCATCGGCACGTCCATGTCGCGGCCGAGTTCGAGCCCGAGATCGAGATCCTTGCGCAGCAGTTCCGGCGTGAACGTCGTCGTCCAGTCGAGATTGACCAGGGCCGGCGATTTGTAACGGGTGAACATCGAGCCCATCACGCCATTATTGAGAAACGCAAGGAAGGCGTGGCGCGGCACGCCCATTTTGTTGGTCAGTAGCGTGATCTCGATCAAGTTTTCCATGACCACCCCGAGCATCACGTTGTGCGCGATCTTGCAGACGCGCGCCAGTTCGCCTTCACCGACATAGGACACGCCGCGCGGGGCGAACACCTCGATTAGGGGCATAGCGATCTTGCAGGCCGCTTCCGCGCCCGAGACTACGGCCGAGAGCTGGCCGGCTTTGATCACCTTGGCGTTGCCGCTCACCGGCGCGGCGACGAAATCGGCGCCGAGCGCCTTGAGCCGTTGACGGATTGCCGCGGATTCCTCGACCGCAATGGT
>DASZCJ010000291.1:0-2380 GCA_035943155.1 Xanthobacteraceae bacterium
TCGGCGCTTGGGACTTCATCGAAGGTTATTCCAAGGGGTGTTCATGTGGAAAAGCGATTTGCCAAAGTCGATGACCGCCATTGCCATCCGCGAGCCGGGCGGTCCCGACGTGCTCGTTGCCGGCGAGCAGCCATTGCCGTCGCCCGGTGAGCGCGAAATCCTGGTGAAAGTCATTGCCGCTGGCGTCAACCGGCCCGACGTCATGCAGCGGCAAGGCCACTATCCGCCGCCGAAAGGCGCGACCGAAATTCCCGGCTTGGAAATAGCCGGCGAAGTCGTGGAACTTGGGCGCGGCACGAAGCGCTGGAAGCAAGGCGACAAGGTGATGGCGCTTGTTGTCGGCGGCGGCTATGCCGAATACTGCCTGGCTTTCGAAACCCATGCGCTGCCGGTGCCGGCAAATCTCTCTATGGTCGAGGCGGCGGCGATCCCCGAGACCTTTTTCACCGTCTGGCACAACGTATTCGAGCGCGGCAAGCTTGCCGCCGGCGAAACGCTGCTGGTGCATGGCGGTTCATCCGGCATCGGCACCACCGCTATTGCGCTTGCCAAGGCGTTCGGCGCGCGCGTTATCACCACCGCCGGCACCCCGGAGAAGTGCGAAGCTTGCCGCAAGCTCGGCGCCGACCTGGCAATTGATTACAAGACCGAAGACTTCGTCGGCTTGACCAAGCAAGCGACCCAAGGCCGCGGTGCCGACCTGATCCTCGACATGGTCGGTGGCGATTATGTCGGCCGCAATTACGAGGCCGCCGCCCTCGAAGGCCGCATCGTGCAGATCGCATTTCTTGCTTCGTCGCGGGTCACGCTCGATCTGATGCGGCTGATGCTCAAGCGGCTCACCCACACTGGCTCGACGCTGCGCGCGCGGGCGGTTGCCGATAAGGCCGCGATCGCCCGCGCCGTGGAAACCAACGTGCTGCCGCTGATCGCTTCCGGGCGGGTAAAACCGCTCATCGACTCAACCTTCCCGCTCGCCCAAGCGAGTGCCGCGCATGAGCGTATGGAAAGCGGTCAGCACATCGGCAAAATTGTGCTGACCCTTTGAAAATAAAAGACAATATTCTTGCTCCGAGAGGTCCTAGGGGCTACTAAGTCGCTGTTGTACGGATCTGGGCGGGCCGCAGCTCAATTCGGCTCAAATTCGGCGCGACCGTGGTATTTGCAGGCCCGTGGTCGCGAATTCGGCGCAAATCCCGGCGTTAGTCATTCCGGGGATACTAGGACCGGCACGGAGGGGTTTTTTGGGATCGTCGCGCGCCGCGAGCCGGGACGGTTGGAACGTCCGCGGGCCAATTTTTGGCGCGCTATTAGCCGCCGTCTTGGCGGCTTTGCCGGTTCTCTTAGGCGGGTCCGCCGCGTGCGCGCTCGAGGCGGTCAATGTCCATAGCGACACGCCGGCGATCGATCTGACCGACGCGGTCGAGTTCCAGCATACCGAGGGCGATCGCATCCAAGTTTCAACCGCGCCGGCGGCGGACGGCATTATCCGGCGCATCGAGGTGCGCGCACGCAACGGTGGCAACAACTGGGCGGTCTTTGCGCTCGCCAATAACGGCGACGAGCAGATCGACCGGCTGGTCGTGGCGCCGCATTACCGCATGGTCGGCTCCGGACTGTTGTGGCCGGATCTCGGTCTGTCCCGCATCGTCTACATCACGCCGTCATCCGGCGATCCGCCGGAACGCCAGGACAATGCCAGCGCTGACGTGTTCCGCATCACGCTCGATCCCGGCACGGTGATCACTTTCGTCGCCGAGCTGCGCACCGAGCATGTGCCGCAGCTCTATCTCTGGGAACCCGACGCCTACAAGGACAAGCTCAATTCGCTCACCCTGTACCAAGGCATCGTTATTGGCATTGCCGGGTTGCTGGCGCTGTTCCTCACGATTCTATTCGTGGTCAAAGGCAGCGTGATGTTTCCCGCCGCAGCCGCGCTCGGCTGGGCGGTGCTGATCTATATCGGTATCGATTTCGGTTTCTGGCCGAAAGTATTCGATCTGTCCTCCAGCGCCGAACGCGTCTGGCGCGCCTCGGGGGAAGCGATACTCGCCGCCACGCTGCTCGTGTTCCTATTCGCCTATCTCAATCTCAATCGCTGGCATGTGCGCTACGCCCACATCACCGTTGGCTGGCTCGCTTTCCTCGGTGCTTTAGTCGCGGTGGCGCTGTTCTCGCCGGCGATCGCTTCCGGCATCGCGCGGATGTCGCTCTTTCTGGTCGCCGTGCTCGGCTTTGCACTGGTCATATACCTGGCCAGCCACGACTACGATCGCGCGGTGATGCTGATCCCGACCTGGCTTCTTCTTGTGGTTTGGGTGATCGGCGCGGCGCTCACCGTGCTTGGTCTGGTGACCAACGACATCGTCGGCCCAGCGCT
>DASZCJ010000292.1:0-8143 GCA_035943155.1 Xanthobacteraceae bacterium
CCCTCTCCCCTTGCGCGAGAGGGTGGCGAGTGCAGCGCGTTAGCGGTGCACGAGCCGGGTGAGGGGTATGCGCGCCCCCTCACCCGCTTCGCTCGCTGGTGCTCGCGAAGCACCCTCTCCCGCGAGGGGAGAGGGAAGAAAGAGCGCGTCACCCGCGGTGCTGCCGCGCCAGCGCCCACAGCGCCAGTGCGGCGACGATGGCGACTGCGGCCAGCGCGCCGGTGAGACCCGTCGTGGCGAAGGCGACCGCGCCACTGGCGGCGCCGGTGAGAAATCCGACGGCGATCGACAGCACAGTGACGAGCCGGCCGCGCACTTGCGCCACCGCGCGGTTCGCCGCGTCGCCGCGCGGATTTTCGGCAAAACGCCGCCGCGTCATCAGCAATTCGGTCACCGCGATGCCGAGCTGGGTCATATTGCCGGTCATCACGTTGGTCTGCGGAATGTCTTTCATCAAAAGCCGCACCGCCACGCTTTGTGCGCCCATCGCCATCGCGGCGAAAATACCGGCGACGATGCCATGCCAATCGCGCGCATCGCGCACCGCCGGGCCGAACACCACGATGGCGGCAAAAATCGCCAGCAGCAGCGCTTCGAGCGCGAGCATCCAAGGCAGCGTCGCGCGGCGCGCCTCGCCTGCCGACAGAATGAGCGCCGCGGTCGCGGCCGCCGCGACCAGGAACGCGGCAATCGCCAGAAGCTTGCCGGCAATGCCGAAATCGCTGGTGACGAATTCGGCGCCAGCGATGACAAAGCTGCCGGTGACTTGCGCGGCGAACAGCCCGAACAGGCTCAGATAAGTATAGCTGTCGAGATAACCGGCGACGAAACTGAGCAGCACCGCCATTGCCAATGGCGCCGGCCGCAATGGCGCCGGCGGATTATCACGCCGCGCGATCAATTCGGTCATAATGATCTCCGCTGATGTTTTCGCCGCGATTTTCTCCGCGCCGCGCGATTGCCCCGCCGCGTTCGCGCGCGGCTTCGCGCACTATGCACCCTTGTGCTACGCTTCAGAACCGCGACTTTCAGGAAACTGGTTCGCAAGAATACCGCAACAAGAGTCACGCCAGATGATCAGTCTGCACGCCGGATCGGCCATCACTGCGGCGTTTCTGGCTTCGCTGGTCGAAGCGGTCGAGGCTCTGACCATCGTGCTTGCCGTCGCCATCGTGCGCGGCTGGCGGCCGGCCGGTCTCGGCGCCGTTGCGGGCCTTGCGGTGCAGGCGCTGATCGTCGTGGCGCTCGGGCCGCTGCTCGACCGCGTGCCGCTAACATGTTGCAGATCGCAATCGGCGTTCTGCTTCTCTTGTTCGGCATGCGCTGGCTGCGCAAGGCGATATTGCGCGCTGCCGGAATCATTGCGCTCCACGACGAGACAACCGCCTTTGCCAGCGAAACGGCAGAATTGCGCGAACAGGCGCAGCGACACGAGCAGCGGCTCGACTGGCTGGCCGGTCTGGCAAGCTTCAAGGCGGTGCTGCTGGAAGGGCTTGAAGTGGTCTTCATCGTCATCGCGGTCAGCGCCGGCCGCGGCGTGTTGTTGCCGGTGAGCGCGGCGGCGTTCGCCGCCTGTTTGCTGGTGGCGCTGAGCGGCATCCTCATCCGCCGGCCGTTGGCGCGCGTTCCAGAAAATGCGCTGAAATTTGCGGTCGGGGTGATGCTGTCGGCGTTCGGCCTGTTCTGGACCGGCGAGGGCTTTGGCGTCGCCTGGCCGGGCGCGGATCTGGCGATCCTCGCTTTCATCGCGATGTTCCTCGGCAGCGGCCTTGCTTGCGTTGCGCTACTCAAAGGCCGTGTGGTCACGAGCGGCGCGTCGTGAAGAAGCGCCGTGAAAAATCTGCCATGAAAAATCCGCGATGAATAATTTATCAGCCGCGCTGCGTGAGCTTATCGGACTGTTTGTCGAAGACGGCGCGCTCGCGCTCGCCATCGCTGCCGTTGTGGTCCTTGCGGGGATTGTCGTCGCGCTCGTCCCGACCGCGGCATGGTTGAGCGGCGGTATTTTGCTGCTCGGCTGCCTTGGGGTACTTGTGGCGGATGTGCTGACGGCGAAGCGGCGGTGAAGGGAAGATTTTTATCCGCTCGTCCCCGCCGAGGCGGGGACCCAAGCTGATTTAGGCGAAGACTGGATTCCCGCCTTCGCGGGAATGAGCGGAAGATGGTTCTGGAGAAGCCTTACCCCTCCGCGCGCCGGCAGGCCTCCCACAGCCGCCGCGCCGAAGCCGGCATATCGAGATGCGCGCCGGCGCCGCCCGGGATGGCATCGGCGACCGCGTTCATCACCGCAGCGATCGCCGCGGTGGTGCCGGCTTCGCCGACGCCCTTGACGCCGAGCGGATTGGTGGTCGCGGGCACGTTATGCATGGCATCGCGCAGCGGCGGCATGTCCTCGGCGCGCGGCATGGCGTAATCCATGAACGAGCCGGTGACGAGCTGGCCGGCATCGTCGTAGATCGCGCTCTCCATCAGAGCCTGGCCGATCCCTTGCGCCAGCGAGCCCTGCAACTGGCCCTCGACAATCATGGTGTTGAGCGGCGTGCCGCAATCATCGACCGCGGCATAGGCGACAATCGCCATGTGTCCGGTATCGGGATCGATCTCAACCTCGGCGACGTGGCAGCCGTTGGGAAATGACAGCGGCGTTTCCGTCGTCGTTTTGGTGTCGAGGTCCTCGGTAATCTCGCCGCGCTTTTTCATGTCCGCGGCGCGCGCGGCGACCGCGAACAGCGACACGCGGCGGTCGGTGCCGACCACGGCGAAGTGGCCGTCTTTATAGGCGATGTCGGCTTCGCCGGCTTCGAGCATGGCGGCGGCGATCGGCTTGCCTTTTTGCAGGATGCCCTCGATCGATTTTGCGACCGAGTGGCCCGCGGTCATGGCCGAGCGCGAACCGACCGAGGCATAGCCGGGCAGCTCGTTCGAGGAATCGCCATTGCGATGCGCGACTTGCTCGAAGGCAATGCCGAGCTTTTGCGCGATCACGCCGGGAAACACCGTGGCGTGGCCCTGGCCGGTGTTCTGCACGTTGAGGCTGAGCAAAAGCTTGCCGTCGCGAAACGCCAGCATCGCGGTTTCGACCGGCGACCCGCCGGCATGTTCGAGCATGCAGGAAATGCCGAGCCCGCGATATTTGCCGTGCTTTTGCGCGTCGCGGCGGCGGCGCTTGAAATTTGCGTAATCGGCGAGCTCCAGCGCCTTGTCGAGCATCGGCGCGAAATCGCCGCTGTCGATCGTGGTGCCGACTGCGGTCTTGTACGGCATCGCCGATTTTTTGATCAGATTGCGCCGCCGCAGCTTGACCGGGTCGATGCCGGTGACGCGCGCCGCTTCGTCGACCACGCGCTCCAGCACGTAATTGGCTTCCGGCCGGCCGGCGCCGCGATAGGGCGCGGTCGGGATCGTATTGGTATAGACGCATTTGGTCGCGACATCGATGTGCCGGATGTCGTACATGCCGGGCAGGCAACGGGTGAAATTGAAAGTCGGAATGTTGGCGCCGACCGCGCCGATATAGGCGCCGAGATTGGCGACGCTGCGGATGCGCAAAGCTAAAAATTTTCCATTCTCGTCGAGCGCCAGCTCGGCCTCGCTGTAGGTGTCGCGGGCCTGGTTATCGCTCAAGAACGCTTCCGAGCGTCCCGACATCCAGTGCACCGGCCGGCCGAGCTTCTTCGCGGCGACCAGGAGCGCGATATATTCGGGATAGGCCGAGGTTTTCAGGCCGAAGGCGCCGCCGACATCTTCGGTAATGACGCGGATGCGCTCCTTCGGCAGGTTCATGATCGCCATGATATTTTCGCGCATGGCGCCGGCGCCCTGCGAGCAGGTCCGCATCAGATACGAGTCTGTGCCGGCGTCGTAGCTTGCGGTGGCGCCGCGCGGCTCCATCGAGGCGACGACGAGGCGCTGATTCATTTCGGCGATGCGTGCCACATGTTTCGCGGCGGCGAAGATGCGCTCGAGCTGCGCCGCATTGGTATCGGGCTCGGCGGCGGGACCCGGCCAATCGACGGCGAGATTGCCCGGCGCGTCCGACCAAAGCTGCGGCGCGCCCGGCCTGAGCGCGTCGCGCGCGTCGGTCACCGCCTTGAGCGGCTCATAGTGGATATCGACGAATTCGCCGGCGTCCTGCGCGGCAAGGGCGCTCTCGGCGATCACCATCGCCACCGCCTCGCCGATATGCATGACGCGCTCGCGGGCGAGCGCCGGACGGTGCGACAGGACGAGCTTGGCGCCGCCGCGGCCCGGCACCGGCGGGTGCCGCGCAATATTGCCGACGCCGTCCATGTCTTCCGCGGTGAGAACCGCGATGACGCCCGGCGCGTTGGCTGCCGCCGACGCATCGATGCTGACGACGCGGGCAAAAGCGTGCGGCGAGCGCACGAAAAAAGCGAAAGCCTGATTGGGCAGCGGCGCATCGGCGATGTAGCGGCCGAGGCCGCGCACCAGCGCATCGTCTTCGACGCGGCCGCACTGCTCCGCTGGTCGGGTTGTGGTTGAGGTATCCGCTGTGGCATCCATCGTTGCTACCGCAAACGCACTTGATCCTTAGATTTTCAGGGGGCCTTTATAGCCGAAATGTTCGATTAGAAAGACCGTCTGTCGGTGAATGCTGCGCAATAGCCGTGACCCTATATTGCATGGCTCGATATTGCATGGGGCTGTCGGATATGCGCACAACACGCCGCGCCATTCCGAGGGAAAAACAATGACGCGAACGATCGACACCCACACCCATGTGCTGGCCGACGCCACGATCAAGCTTCTGCAGAAGGAGATTCCGCAGCTGGGCCTCAAGCTCGTGCCGATCGACGCCGATAACGCCACGCTGGAAGTCGCCGGCGCGCGCTACCGGCCGTTTCCGCGCGGCGGCCATGATATGGCGCGGCGGCTCGCCGATATGGCGGCGGCCGAGGTCGACATGCATGTGCTCTCGGTGACGCCGCAGACCTGGCTGTACAATCAAGATCCCGCCATCACCGCCGCCGCGGCAGCAATTCAGAACGACGAAATCGCGCGGCTCGTAAACGAGCACCCGGATCGCTTTGCCGGCATCGCCACCTTGCCGATGCAGGCGCCGCAACAGACCGCCGATGAATTGCGCCGCGCCATGACCAAGCTCGGCCTGCACGGCGCCATGATCGGCTCCAATGTCGAAGGCAAAAATCTCGACGATCCGAGCTTCGAGCCGTTATGGGCGACCGCCGCCGAGCTCGATGCCTGGATGATGATCCATCCCGGCAATGTCGCCGGCGCCGAGCGGCTGCGCGCCTATTATCTGACCAACCTGATCGGCAATCCGCTCGACACCACCATCGCGGCGGCGTGTCTGATCTTCGGCGGCGTGTTGGCGCGCCATCCCAAGCTCAATTTCGTCATGGTGCATGGCGGCGGCTTTATTCCCTATCAGGGCGGGCGCTGGGTGCATGGCTGGCAGGTGCGGCCGGAACCGAAAGTGCATCTGCAACATTCGCCGGCGCAATATCTCGACCGCTTCCTTTATGACACCATCCTGCATTCGAAGGCGTCGCTGGAATTCTTGATCGCTTCGGTCGGCGCAGCGCGCGTCTTTCTCGGCAGCGATTATCCCTATGACATGGGCATGATGGATTGCGTCCGGCACGTGCGCGCGCTCGCAATCGCGCCAGCCGATCGCGACATGATCCTGAACGGCCATGCCGCGGCAATCCTCAACAAGCAGCGCCAGCCCACAGCAGCGAAATCGGCGGCGAAGTCGGCAGCGAAGTAAATCATGACCAGCACCGAACTCTCGCGGGTGCCATTGAACGTTCCATGGCGCACCACGCATTCCATGATCGCCGATGCGCTGGCCGCGGCGGGCTTGCCGGACGCCGACGCGGCGCGCTGCGCCGACTTGATGACAGAGGCCGATCTCACCGGCGCCGACGGTCACGGTATTTTTCGTCTGCCGCAATATGTGCGGCGGCTGAAAGCCGGCGGCTTCAACACGCGGCCGACCATCACGGTGTCGCGCTCCGCGCCGGCAACGGCGATCGTGGACGGCGATAACGGCATGGGCCATCTGGTGATGTCGCGCGCCGCCGATGAAGCGATTGCCATTGCGCGTGAGGCCGGCGCCAGCTGGGTCGGCGTGCGGCGTTCCAATCACGCCGGGCCGGCCGGGCTTTATGCGGAAATGCCGGCGGCGCAGGGCATGATCGCGCTCTATGCCGCGGTTGCCAATGCCAACCACATGGCGACGTGGGGCGGCGCCGATCTTCTGCTCGGCACCAATCCGCTGGCGATCGGCGTGCCGACCGGCGGCGAGCCCTTGGTCTTCGATATGGCGACCTCAATCGTCGCCTATGGCACGGTGAAGAAATATGCGCTGCACGGCCTCACCATGCCGGAGGGCTGGTTCGTCGATACCGCGAGCGGCGCGCCGATCACCGATCCGGCGAAAACGGCCGCGGGCTTACTTTTGCCGACGGGCGAATACAAGGGCAGTGGATTGGCGCTGATGATCGGGCTGATCGCTGGCGTGCTCAACAGTGCCGCCTTTGGCCGCGACGTCGTCGATTTCAATGCCGATGACGAGAGCGAGACCAATACCGGACACTTCATCGCCGCAATCGACATCGCGCGATTTTTGCCGTTGCAAGCTTTCACCGCCGAAGTCGATCGTCACGTCGGCGATCTGCGCCATTCGCGCCGGCTCCCTGGCGTCGATGCGATCCGCCTGCCGGGCGATCGCCGCGCCGCCTGCCGTGACGAGCGCCGCCGCGACGGCGTGCCGGTTCCGGCGCCACTTTTTGCCCAACTCGACAAACTGGCGGCGGAGTTGCAGATAACGCCGCTGCGCGCGCGCTGAATCGAACGCTGCCGCTTTCGCGCGCATTATCCGGATTTTGCCCGATGCTCCGCCCCGGCACGTTCGCGCTCACTTTGCTGCTGTCGTTTCTGACCGCGCTCGGGCCGCTGTCGATGGACATGTATCTGCCGTCGCTGCCGGACATCGGTCGCACGCTGGCGGCGCCGACGCTCGACGTGCAACTGACGATTTCCAGTTATTTGTTCGGCTTTGCCGCCGGGCAGATTTTCTACGGACCGGTTTCCGATCGGCTCGGGCGCCGGCCGGTGCTCTTAGCGGCGCTCGTGCTCTATGCGGTCGCCACTATCGGCTGCGCCGTCGCGCAGTCAATCGGCGGATTGATCGCGTTGCGCTTTCTCCAAGCGGTCGGCGGCGCCGGCGCGATCGTGCTGGCGCGCGCGGTGGTGCGCGACATTTATTCTGGCGTTCGCGCCGGCCGCGAATTGTCGCTGATGGGCGCGATCACCGGGGTGGCACCGATTATCGCGCCGGTGATCGGCGGCGGTTTGCAGATTTGGTTCGGCTGGCGCGCCACCTTTGTGCTGTTGGTGCTAATCGCTGCCGTCATTGGCGCGACCGCCGCGCGCCTCTTGCCGGAAACGTTGCGCGAGCCGATCAAGACGCCATTTTCGCTGCGCGCGACGAGCGAGCTATACCGTTCGGTCGCGGTGCACCACGGCTTTCTCGCCAACCTCGCGATCCTCACCGTCGTCTTTGTCGGGCTGTTCGCCTGGATCTCGGGCGCGCCGGTCGTCATGCAAGGCGCGATTTATGGGCTATCGCCATTCGCGTTCGGCGCGACTTTCGCCATCGGCGCGGCGGGCTATGTCTTGGGCACGTTCGTTGCGGCGCGCATCGTGATGCGGTTCGGTCTCGATCGCCTGATCGGCCTTGGCACGGCGACCATGGCCTGCGCCGGGTTGCTGATGGCGGCGGTGATCGGATTCGCGCTGTCGCACGTCCTCTGGTTCGTCGGCGCGATGACGCTTTATCTCGTTGGGCTTGGTTTTGCGCTGCCGGCAACCATGGCTGGCGCGCTCACCCCGTTTCCGGATCGTGCCGGCACCGCCTCCTCGGTGATGGGCTTTACACAGCAAACCGGCGCGGCAGTCACCGCCGCCGTGGTCGGCGCTTATCTCGGCCATTCGGCATGGCCGGTCGCTTCCGTGGTCGCGGCGATGGGCTGCTTGTCGTATTTGATTTGGCTGATGACGCGGCGCGTGCGCACCGAAATTTCATGGCCGCGCGGCCAGCAACCGTCGTAATCGTCGCGCGACGATTTGCGCCGACGCTCAGCCGCGCTTCATC
>DASZCJ010000293.1:0-11011 GCA_035943155.1 Xanthobacteraceae bacterium
ACCAAAACGATTCTTATTCCTTTGCGCATCCCAAAGCTCCCCCGGTTCTCTACGCCGCAGCTTAGCATGCAAAGGCCGATCCTTGGCGGCGAGCGCGTTAGCTTTTCAACGGCGTCTGCTTGGCATGAGCTCATCCTCCCGTATTGCCGGTCTTTGGCGCGCTCCCGAGGATCACAGGTTTATCCGCATACTTGGAATTTTAGGATCCTGACGATGCGTTCGCCCGGCCGATCGCGCCTGGCATTTCAGGCGGCGTCTTCGGACTGAACCGCAGTTTTGGATTTTGCCCAATAATCCGGTTGCGCTTTTGTCGCGCTGAGATCCTCGGCAGTTGCAAAACCAGGGGCCATCGACGCAGACGTGCCGGGCAGCACTTGATGATGCTCAATGTTGAGTAGCCGCAACCAGCTTTGCTGGCCGAGCGTAAGCCCGATCATGCAGCCGAGCTCGACCAGTTCGGGCTCGGTAAAGTGGCGACGCATGCGGTCCCAGAAGGCATCGTCGGTGTCGAGGCGCCAAACGATGGCTTCGGCGTAAGCCAATGCAGCCTTCTGACGTTCGTTGTATTTGGCCGATTTTTCGAAGTTTAAAAGATCGAGCACCTGCTCTTCGATGACGGCGCCGCTCGTGGTCGCTTTGACCGAGCGCTGGTTACCGCAATATTCGCAGGTGACGGAGCGGGAAACGTACAGGCGGCACAGCTCCTTTATCGCGTGATCGAGCACGCCGTTGCGGAATAGTTTGTGCCAGGATTCCGCAAAGAACCAGAAGCACGCCGGCACGTGCGCGCGAATAGCTGAGCTTTCCGGCCGCGGCGTACCTTCGCGCTGGCAACGCGCCATTTCCGCTCGCATTTTTTCGTCCATCTTGTCGAGCGGGACGTAGCTTATTCTTTGCTTAGGCATCTGCTGGCATCCTTTTACAATTCGTCGCGCCATTTGGATATAAACCCGACCTGAATACAAGCCCCGAAACGGCGAGTTTAGCGCTCGTTATTCGATCACCTGGTCGGCGGCAACGAATCGACGAGGACCTTTCATCCATCGCCTGCGGCTATACAAAAACACGTCGCGTCCATTGGCGATCTGACGATTGCGGTTTTCGAGTTTCGGCGGCATCCACGGTTTTGCCGGATCGATGAACCGAGATTGAACAAGCATCTCACGGTCAATTCAGCATCACTGGGGTAAATTTCCATTCCCAAAATCCGGCGACTATTTCGCTGGCCATTCAACAAGGAAAAGCCCAATGCGCACTTTAGCCAAAACCGTTGCTTTCATTGTTGCGTTCGCGTTTGCCGGAAGCGCTGTATCGGCGGCCTTTGCCGAAACACAGTGGGAGCGCAATCATCCGCGGCGCGACCAAGTCAACGATCGGTTGGCAAATCAGAGCCGCCGGATCAATCATGAGCTGAAGGAAGGTGAGATCACCAAACACCAGGCTAACCAACTTCACAAGGAAGACCGCGCCATCCGTCACGAGGAACGCACGATGGCTAAATTTAATGGCGGGCACATCACCAAGGATGAGCAAAAGGCGCTCAATCAGCAGGAGAACGCTGTCAGTCACCAGATTGGCCGTTAAAGGCCGCTATTACTTGCAGATCACTCGAAGCTTCTCGCCCCGGCCTTCTGCGTTCACCATAAATGCAGGCCGGGGCGGTTTGCTTGGCGATCAAGGGAAGACGATAGGGCGCGCGATTTATTTATTTCGCGGTCATCGCCGCCGTGGCCGAATAACGCGAGTAGAATTGCGCGACTCGCTGCTGCCACATTTGCACGAATGCGCCCGAGGTCAGGTTTTCGACCGATTTCCAGATCTGTTTTATAGCCGGAAGCGTGTTCTGCCAAATGGCGCGCTTGCACCACTTCTCGCCTTTTTGCCGGCCTTCATCGGTGGCGCACATCGACTTCCACGCAATGCGGTCTGGGTGGCTGACATGTTCTTCCGCACCCTGGGTGCCTTGCTGATGGATCAAATAAAGATCGCTCAAAGTCGGCCTCTGATGGGTGTTCAATTCGAAAAGGATCGCCGCCGTGGTGAATTTATAAGCGGCGGCAATGGCATTATCGCGCGGGCTCACGATGCTGCCGGAGCCGTATTTGTCGAACTCATAATTGCTCAGTTGAAATAGGCCGATATAGGAGCCGGTGCGGTGCTTTGGATCGAAATCGGATTCAATTTTTGCCACCGACTTCATGAACGTGAAATCGATGCCTAACGCGTCCGAGGCGCGCTTGATCTCCTCGATCGGCGTCCCGACCGGAGTATCTTTCAGCGCCTCTAAAACCGTATCGGCCGGCTTCCTGGGCGGCGGCGCTTCCGAATAGGCGTAATAAGCGAGGTAAGAGAGATCCAATTGCGCCGAGAGTGCACCAGCGGAATTGTTTTGAAAGAATGGGTGATCTTCTTCGGTTCTCGCCTGCTCGCGCGGCAGCGATGCAGTCACGATGACTTCATCTTCGGTACTTTGAACTGAGGCGAGCTTGTCGACCTTGCGAATTTGGTTTTCGGCATCCGCTTTTACGCGCGCGACGTCCTCCGGCGTTGCTGTATTTTTGGGAAACAGCACCGTCTCACGTCCTGCAAATGGATAGATGACCGCGATCGCCAGAATAATAAAGGCGAGCTGTAACGCCCTTATTACCATCTGTACGTCCCCCGCTCGTCGCCCGCAGCCCGGGCACCAACAAATTTCCGGACCGGCCGCGGCCCCTACAGGGTTGAGCATAGCACAGCCGAAAGTGCCCGATTGTCACCGTACCGCCACAATGCAGAGAATTCGGTCCGCGGCGTGTCGCGCCCGTCTTATCTCGCAAAAGTCGGTTTGCGGACCTTTTAACGCTTACAACCGCCCGTTTTTCAATCATTTGCCGGCGGATGCGCTTAACAACAAAACCGCTGCGATCTGCCACCTATCGCATGGCCCTCCACGCAGAGCCATTTTACCCGCTGGCCCCCTCGAGCAGTGCCAGCAGCCCCTGCAACAACTGATTCGGCGACGGCGGGCAGCCGCCAATATGCAGATCGACGGGAATAACGTTGGAGACTCCGCCTACCACAGCGTAGCTGCCCGCAAAAATGCCGCCATCGAACGCGCAATCGCCCACCGCGACGACCCATTTCGGATCTGGCGTCGCGCGATAAGTCCGTTCCAGCGCCTCTCGCATGTTTTTGGTCACCGGCCCCGTCACCAGCAGCACATCGGCATGGCGCGGCGACGCAACGAAGCGAAATCCGAATCGTTCAAGATCGTAAAATGCGTTGTTGAGCGCATGGATTTCTAGTTCGCAGCCATTGCACGAACCGGCATCCACTTGACGAATGGCGAGGCTGCGGCCGAGGCGGCGCCGCGCCGAACGTTGCACTGCGGCTGCCAATTCGGCCAGCGCATCGTCCTGCGGTCCGGGAGCGGATTCGGTCAGCGGACCAAGGGTAAGAGTTTCTAATAATGTCCTACGCATCACACTGTGTCTTTGTTGGCGATCTCGCTATTCGATCACATGCGCTACAAATCGTGTCCCGAATACGAGCAGTTGAACGATTTGTTGCAGAGCGGAAAGTCGGCGACGATGTTGCCCTCGATAGCGGCCTCAAGGAGCGGCCACTGAAACCATGATGGATCGCGAAGATGGCAACGCGTAACGTGTCCATGGTCGAGCCGCACTGACACCAGCACGTCTCCACGAAAACCTTCCGCCAAAGCTAAGCCTTCGCCAGCGCCATCCGCGTCGAGCGCTACGGCGATGGGACCCTGCGGCAATCGGTCGAGAATCTGCTCGATCAGTCTGAAGCTTTGCTCGACCTCGCGGATGCGCAACCAGACGCGCGCGTTGACATCGCCGGCTGTCAGAACGGTAACGGCAAAGTCGAGCTCGTCGTACGGTGCATATCCGGGAGTTTTTCGCGCGTCGAAATCGCGGCCGCTGGCACGGCCGACGAATCCGGGCGCGCCGAACCGCTGTGCCAATGCGGCCTCAACCACGCCGGTCAACGCGGTGCGATCTTGCAGCGAGGCGGTATTGTCGTAAAGCTCCACCAATCGCGGAAACTCCAGACGGAATTTCTCCAGCAGGCTCGTCAAATGCGTCACGCCCTGCGGACTAAGATCGACCGTCACACCGCCAGGCACGATACGGTCCATCATCAAACGATGCCCGAAACAGGTTTGCGCCGCGCGCAAGGTCAACTCGCGTAGAATGCCGCAATGCGCGTGCATCAGCGCAAATGAGGCGTCGTTGCAGATCGCACCGATATCGCCAAAATGATTCGCCAGACGTTCGAGTTCCGCCATGAGAGCGCGCAGATAATGCGCCCGCGGCGGTACTTCGACGTTCAATGCCGCTTCGATGGCCCGAGCGAAGGCGAGGCCATAAGCCACCGTACTATCGCCGGAGGTGCGGCCAGCAAGTTGCGCCGCGCGCTCAAGCGTAGCGCCGGCCATCAACGACTCGATGCCTTTGTGCACATAGCCTAGGCGCTGCTCGAGCCGGGCCACGGTCTCGCCTGAAGCAGTGAAGCGGAAGTGTCCCGGTTCGATAATGCCCGCATGAACAGGTCCGACGGGAATTTGATGCAGGTTCTCGCCTTCGACAGGCAAAAACGGGTAGGGCTGCGCGTTGGCCGTTACGCGTGCACCAAGCGGAAATTGCACATCCCAAAAGCCAAGGTCGAGCCATGGCCGCGAATCGGGAATGCCGATCGGCCGCAAGCCATACAAACTGTGCAGCGCACGTTCGAGCCGGATCGCGGGCGCATGCAGCGCACCGACGGACGGAAATTCCGATTGCGGGCATGCCAGGCTCACGACCGCAATCTTGCGCGTATCCTCGCCGATCAGCGCCATGTGCACGGCGCGGGAGGAACCCCACTCACCCCATAATCCGAGTAGTGTCGCGCGGCCGCCTGCAAGCTCGTGTGCCGCCGCGGTCCAGGCGTCGGCCGTGACTGCCACGCGCGGCCACGGCCGATGAGGCTCGACCGGCTCGCCGTGCGCGACGATGCTGCTCAGGGCCGGCATCCGTTCATCCCAATAATTTCGCCACCGTCTCAAACCAGCCGACCAGCGCCGGCGGCAAGTAAATGCCGGCGATCAGCACCAAGGCGAGATGCGCGAACATCGGCAGGTATGACGCCTTGGCCTTTTCCGATGGCCCGCGCGGTTCGCCGAACACGATCGCATTCAATCGGAGAAACAGCGCCGCGAAGCCAACCAGTATTCCGAACACGAGCACGAGCGCGAGAATCGGCGCGCGGGCGAAGGTCGAGCTCACAACCAGGAATTCGCTCATGAAAATTCCAAGTGGCGGCAGTCCGGCGATAGCGACAACGCCAAGGATCAGCGTCCAGGCGAGGACCGGATGGGTTTCCGTGAGACCGCCCATATCGGCAATGCGCTGCGTACCTTTGACCTGCGCGACATGACCCACCGCAAAAAAGATCGCCGACTTAGTGAGCGAATGCATGGTCATGTGAAGAAGGCCGGCAAAATTGGCGAGCGGCCCGCCCATGCCGAAGGCGAACGTGATTATGCCCATGTGCTCGATTGACGAATAGGCGAACATGCGTTTGATGTCGCGCCGCCGGTAGAGCATGAAGGCCGCGAATACCAGAGAAACTAGCCCGAGTGTCACCATCAACGGTCCGGGAGCGATTGCCGCCGGGTTCACTGCAAGCAGCATCTTGAAGCGCAGCAGTGCATAAAGCGCCACATTGAGCAGAAGACCGGACAACACGGCCGATATCGGCGTCGGTCCCTCGGCGTGCGCGTCGGGCAGCCAGGCATGCAGTGGCGCAAGACCGATCTTGGTACCGTAGCCCAGCAGCAGAAACACGAATGCAACGTCGAGCAGCGCTGGATCAAAACCGCCGGCGCGAGTGACCAGCACGCTCCACACCATCGCGTCGAGACCCTCGCCCACGACGGGACGCGCGGCCATGTAGACCAGGATGGTGCCGAACAAAGCGAGCGCAATACCGACACTGCCGAGGATGAAATATTTCCAGGCTGCTTCGAGCGCCTCATGGGTGCGATAGATGCCGACCATCATCACCGTGGTCAGCGTCGCAAGCTCGATCGCCACCCACATCAAGCCGATGTTGTTGGCGGTCAGTGCAAGGTTCATCGCAAACATCAGCACTTGATACATTGCATGATAGAAGCGCACGAAGGGCGGGGTCAGCCTTCCAATCTCGAGTTCATGGCCGATATAACTCGCGCTGAAGATACTCGTGGTGAAGCCCACGAAGCTCGTGAGAGCGATAAACGTGCCGTTCAGATCGTCGACCAACAGGTATGAACCTGGCGTAGGCTTGGCAAAAAACAGCGATAAAGCGCAAATCAGCGTCAGCCCGGTCGCAACGATATTCGATTGCGCGGCGATGCGGTAATTAGGTACGGCGGCGAACAGCGCCGCCGCGATAAGTGGAATCCCAAGCACGCCGGCCAGCGCATCCAACGTCATCGGCGCTCTCCACGAAAATCGCTGAGTATTTGCACATCGACAGTGTCGAAGCGCTCGCGGATGCGGAACAGGAAAATGCCGATCACGATAAAAGCGATCAGGATCGAGAACGCAACGCTGATCTCGACCACCAGCGGCATGCCCTTGGCGCCGGTTGCGGCGAGGACGAGTCCGTTCTCAAGCGACATGAAGCCGACCACCTGACTCACGGCGTTGCGTCTTGTCACCATCATCAGCAGGCCAAGGAGAACAACCGAAAGGGCGAAGGCGAGATCTTCGCGCGCCAATGGATCGGATTCCTGCGTCACACGAAGCATCACAACCATGGCTAATGCGACAAGCGCCATGCCGGCGAGCATGGTGACGCCGACGCCGACGACCTTCTCGATCTCGCGATGAATGCCGAGCCGCACGATGATGCGATGCAGGGAAACCGGTATGACGATTGCTTTGAACACCAGCGCGATCGCCGCGGTGACGTAGAGATGCGGCGCGTCCTGAATGAAGGCTTGCCAAGCCACCGAGGCGGCCAGCACCAGGGCGTGCAGCGCATAGAAGTTGAGAAGAGCATAGAGGCGATCCTGGTAGAGTTGGAGGAAGCTGACCAGGACCAACGATCCGGCAAGCAGATGCGCGATATCGAAAGCGATACCATTCATCAGAAGCTCCCCGATACGAAGCGCAGGAGCGTCGCCAACAAGCCGAGCATTAGCGCCGCGCCAAGAAATTCCGGCACGCGAAAAACGCGCATCTTGGCGATCGAGGTTTCGAAGACTGCGAGAAGGATGCCGCCCACGGCGAGCTTGCCGACATAAGCCGCGGCACCGATCGCGACCGCCCGCAACCCGGCGCCGCTCGTTTCGATCCCCCAGGGCGCGAACAGGCAAGCGATCAAGGAAACGTAAAGGATAAGCTTGAGCCAGCTTGCCAGCTCGATCAGCGCAAGATGACGGCCGGAATATTCAAGCACCATGGCCTCATGAACCATGGTCAGCTCTAGGTGCGTCGCCGGATTGTCAATCGGGATGCGCCCGTTCTCGGCGACTGCGACCATGATGAGCGCGATCAGCGCCAGCGCCAGCGATACGCGCAGGCCGACCGCCGATGACGCCATAAACGCGGCCATGGTGGAAAGCTGAGTCGATCCAGCGATCAGCGCCAGCGTGAACACGATCATGATCATGGCAGGCTCGGCGAGCGAAGCGATCATCACCTCGCGGCTCGATCCGATACCGCCGAAGCTTGTACCGACGTCCATGCCGGCAAGCGCCAGAAAAAAACGGCCGCTGCCGATCAATGCGGCGATCGCGATAAGGTCCGCAGACCACGAGAATAAAAGCCCGGTGCGGAAGGTCGGAATGAGCGAGGCCGCAACCCAGGTGACGGCAAATACAAGGTAAGGCGTCACGCGGAACAGCCACGATGCGCTGTCTGCCAAGACGACATCTTTGCGCATCAAGCGTATGAGATCGAAATACGGCTGGATAAGCGGCGGTCCGCGGCGCCGTAACAGCCGCGCTTTCACCTTGCGCACGAAACCGGTGAACAGCGGCGCCAGCAGCAGCACCAGCAGCATCTGCGCGCCCTGAATGGTCAAATCGCTAATCAGGACCATACGGCGAGCACCAGCAAGAGGAGGACGAGCGTACAGAACACGAGCGTCAAGAATTGTCGGATAGTCAGGAACTGCAGATGATTGAGGCGATCAGCCAACACGCCGATCCCGGCAGCCAGAGGCGCATAGATCGACTCCCAGATTGGATCATGCAGCTCGACCGTGAGCTGCGCCGGCCGCGGGTCATTGGGCGGCGGCATTTCCACTGTTTCGCGGGCGCGGAATACGACGGTGCCGAACACGCGGCGGATCGGCTGGGCAAAACTCGCCGCAGAGTACTGTGTCGAGACACTGGCGTCCGGATAGCCGCAATCCCAGGTCGGCGCGCGGCGCAATCGATCGGAGGCGAGACGGTGAATCGCAAACGCGGCGAGTGAGCCCGAAATGATCATGAACAAAAACACCAGAAGTCCGTCATAGGAACTCCGGCTCGCCGCAATCGGCACAATCGAAAGCCATTGCACGCCGATCTGCACCGGCATGCGTTCGCCGATCAGGATTGAACTGATGGGCGCCAGCGCGTCGATGAATAGACCCGGCAGAATTCCGGCAAGCAGGCACAGCGTGGCCAGCGCGATCATCGCGGTCCGGGAATACCAATCGGTTTCCGACGCCGCCGCGGCGGCCGGCGTGCGCGGCCGGCCGAGAAAAGTCACGCCATAGGCTTTGACGAAACAGGCCGCCGCCAGCGCAGCCGAGAGCGCAAGCAGCGCGCCGATCGCTGGGACGAGTAATTTGAGTCCCCATGACGACAGTTGCGGCGACAGCAGAATGGCTTGAAAGGTGAGCCACTCAGAGACGAAGCCATTGAGCGGGGGCAAGGCGGAGATCGCCGCGCAGCCGATCAGAACGACAAATGCGGTCTGCGGCATGCGGTGAATGAGGCCGCCGAGATGCTCCATGTCGCGCTCGCCGGTGACGGTGAGCACGGCGCCGGCGCCAAAGAACAGCAAGCTTTTGAAAACCGAGTGATTGAAGACATGCAGAAGTGCCGCAGTGAATGCCAAGGCGGCGGCAAACAGCATGCCTTCGGACTTGAACGCGAGCGCAAGCCCCAGTCCGATGAAGATGATGCCGATGTTTTCAACCGTGTGGTAGGCCAGAAGCCGTTTGAGATCGTGCTGCATAAGCGCATAAAGCACGCCCATGACGGTGGTGATGCCGGCAACCGGCAATACCACGATGCTCCACCACCACGATGGCGTGCCGGCGAGGTCGAAGACAATGCGCACGAAGCCGTAGACGGCAACCTTAGTCATCACGCCGCTCATCAAAGCGGAGACATGGCTTGGCGCCGCTGGATGAGCGAGCGGCAGCCAGACATGAAGCGGTACGAGGCCGGCCTTAGATCCCGCGCCGATCAGCGCCAACAACAGCACCAGGGCACCGAGCGCGGCAGTCGGATGCGCGGCACGCATTTGCGCAAATGTGTAGAGGCCATCAGGGCCGGCGAGCAGGCCGAATGCCAGCAGCAACGCAAGCGTGCCAAAACTTGCCATGAGCAGATAGATGTAACCGGCGCGCACATTCTCGGGCACGCGATGATGCGACATCACCAGCGCCCAGGACGTGAGCGACATGAATTCCCACGACAACAAAAACGTGAATGCGTCATCTGCGAGCACCACCAGCGTCATGCCCGCGAGGAAAGCCGGGAAGAACGGCAACACGCGCCCCGGCGCCGTTTCGTGCTCGCCGTAGCCGAGCGCGAACAAGCTCGCGCTCAATGCACCGAGATCAACAACCGCAAGGAAGAACGCAGACAAGGCGTCGAGACGCAGATGCGCGCCAAGCCATGGCACCCCGACCGGAAACGCAGCCACTTCCACAGTTCGCGCGGCGAGGAGATGCGCCAACGCCGCCGCAAGCGAAATCGCCGTGGCAACCAAGCACGCGCCATAAATCAGCCGCGTGGCAACAGGCGAGCGCGTCATTAGGACAGCAAGCGGTGCAAGCGCCAGCAGCACAGCCGAGCAGGCGAGAACGGTGCTCAGCGTCATGATGCCAGCGCCTTCAGCCGCACGCCACGGCCGCCGCCTTGGCTTGAGGCATTATCGGCGATGAGTTCGATGCCCAAGGCTTCGAGCGCGCTGACGAGCTTCATGAGCGAGTCAACATTGCCCCTGATCACACCCTCGCTGGTTTCCATGCGTTGGATAGTCGGCAACGACAACCCGGCTGCTTCGGCAAGCCGGCGCTGATCGATGCCAAGAAGCGCGCGCGATGCCCTGAGTTGGCCGGCGGTGATCACTAGGGAGTCGTTCGATACATTTCAGATAGCAATAATGATGCATAAAACATCATTTTTAATGGTTCAAGCGAAAAATGGGGCCGTCCACCCAAAATGCGATTACGCGATGCGAATGACGATCTTGCCGAAATGCGCACCGGCAGCCATGTGCTGGTAAGCCGCTTGAAGGTCGGCAAAATCGAATACTTTATTGATCACGGGCTTGATCGCGTTTGCTGCGACGGCGCGGTTCATCGCTTCGAACATTTCGGTCGAGCCGACGGAAATCCCCTGCACGTTGGCGCGGCGCGCAAAGATGAGAGCCGGATTGAGCTCGCTCGCGCCACCGCTTAAGCCGCCGATAAGGGTGACTTTGCCGCCAATGCGGATGGCGCCAAAGGAGCGCGTCAATGTCGCCGCGCCACCCACTTCAACCACGTGATCGACGCCGCTTCCACCGGTGAATTCCACGGCCGCTTTTTCCCAATCCGGCGTGGTTCGGTAGTTGATGCCGAAGGTTGCGCCGAGTGCTTTCGCGCGTGCAAGTTTTTCGTCGCTAGACGAGGTAATGACGGCGCGAATGCCCATCGCGCGTGCGAATTCCAATCCGAAAATTGACACGCCGCCGGTGCCTTGCAGCAGGACTGTGTCGCCCGCTTTCAGCTTGGCGTGCTCGATCATCGCATGCCAGACCGTCACCGC
>DASZCJ010000294.1:0-5561 GCA_035943155.1 Xanthobacteraceae bacterium
TCATAGTCGTTCTCGTTATTTGGGCGATCGGCGTCTACAACAGCCTGGTTTCCATGCGCCAGCGCGTCAATCAGGCCTACGCCGATATCGACGTGCAGCTGCGGCAGCGACATGACCTCGTGCCCAATCTGGTAGAGACGGTGAAGGGCTATGCGGCGCACGAGCGCGGCACGCTTGACGAAGTGGTCAAGGCGCGCAATGCGGCGATGACCGCGCAAGGGCCGGCGCAGCAAGCGGCCGCCGAAAACATGCTGACTGGAGCGCTGCGGCAGCTGTTTGCGGTCGCGGAAACCTATCCCGACCTCAAAGCCAGCACCAATTTCCAGCAGCTGCAGGCCGAGCTTACCGACCTGGAAAACAAAATCGCCGCTGCGCGGCGTTTCTTCAATAATGCCGTTCAGGAATACAATACCGGGATTCAGCGCTTCCCCGCCGCTTTATTCGCATCCACTTTCGGCTTCGCGCCGAAAACTTTCTTCGATCTCGGCGACGAGCGCGCCGCCGTTGGCGAGGCGCCGCCGGTCAAATTCTAATCCAACGCGTGCAGTAATTCCCGATGGCTGCCTATGGTCTCTACAGCCACATCCAGTCAAACCGGCGCCGCTCGATAGCTCTCCTCATCGGGCTGTTTTTCCTAGTCTATGTGCTGGTCTATGCCGGCGCGCTGCTGGCGGCGGCACTGTCGCTCGACGCCGATCTCAACACGCTGATGCAAATCGCCTGGAGCGATCTCGTCAAGGCGGCCCCGTTTGCCACCGGCGGCACCGCGCTGTGGATCGTCATCGCCTATTTCTTTCATCAAACCATGATCGACGCCGTCACCGGCGGTCGTGAAATCCAGCGCGTCGACGATCCACGACTCTATACGATCTTGGAAAATCTCTGCATCTCGCGCGGCATTACCATGCCCAGGCTGAAAGTGATCGAGTCCGATGCGCTCAATGCTTTCGCTACCGGAATGAGCGCCAAGCAATATTCGATCACGGTCACGACCGGATTGCTCGACCGGCTCAATGATGCCGAAATCGAATCGGTGCTCGGTCACGAACTTACTCACATCCGCAACGGCGACGTGCGCATGATGATCGTCGCCGTCATCATTGCCGGCGTGGTGTCATTTTTCGTCGAGCTGATTTTCCGGCTGTGGTTTTACAATGGCTTTAGCTTCCGCAGCTCACGATCCGACGAACGCCGGGGCGGCGGCGCCGGCATCGCCGTTGTGATCGCGATCGGACTTCTTGTCGTCGCCTATGTGCTTTCCTTCTTGATCCGCCTGGCGCTGTCGCGCTCACGCGAATTCCTCGCCGACGCCGGCTCGGTCGAACTGACTAAAAATCCCGACGCCATGATCTCGGCGCTGCGCAAGATCGAAGGCTGCGGCGAACTGCCGGGCGCGACCTCTGCCGTGATGGAAATGTGTGTGGACAACCCGCGCGAAGGCTTCGGAGAGTTGTTTGATACTCACCCCAGTGTTGAGCAACGCATAACTGCACTGGTGAAGTTCGCGGGCGGTCACGATCCCGGTCCGATCGCGCTACCGCCGCCGACCAGCGCATTGGAAGACGAGCAATCTGGTGCGGAAAGTCCGTGGCAATCGGAAGAAGGTGCAACAACATCCGCAGGTTCCGATGCGGCGCCCGATCGCGGACCATGGTCGCCACCTGCTGCGGAACCGGACGCTAGTCCGTCACCCGGACCGTGGGGTCCGCACCGTAGTTAACCAAGACGTCGCCGTCGCGCGCTGCGAACAGCGATGAGTCTTTCCAAGTTTCAGTCGGCTGTGTAGAAATTACTTTCAGGGTGGAGACGCGTGTTGCGTCGGTGAGGGTACGATTATGGCAAAACCAGCATTGATCTTGGTCGGCGCGGATAAGGGAGGCGTCGGCAAGACCACCGTCGCCCGCACGTTGCTTGATTATTTCACCGCGCATCAACTGGCGACGCGCGCTTTCGATACCGAAACGCCGAAGTCGTCGACGCCACCACGGTGGCCGATCAGATGCGGATCATCGACACGCTGTCGACCACAGACGCCAGTGTCACGGTGGTCGATGTTCGCGCCGGCTTGATGTCGCCGACGCTGCACGCCCTGCGCGATATCGGCTTTCTCGAAGCGGTAAAAAAGGGACAGATTACTTTTGTGGTCTTCCACATACTCGGCTCCTCGATTGCTTCGCTAAACGAAATCGAGGAAACCGCTCCCTTCGCCAGCGATACCGAATATTTCCTCGTTAAGAACTTCATCAACAACACCAATTTCTTCGAATGGGACCAGGCGACCCACGCCTCGTACTTTAAGAAACTGAAGGACGCCGTCGTCATCAACATTCCGAAGCTCAACGAGATGGCCTACGAGCAGGTTGAACTTGCATCCGTTCCGTTCCTGACCTTCGTGTCCAATAAGGGCGTGAAGGGCGAGACGGCCAATTATTCCTTCGTCCTGCGCGGCTATGTGAGACACTGGCTTGGCAATGTTTGGGCCGAGTATGATCGCGTGAAACTGCTCGATCTTTTCGCCACCACAGTCGAAACGACGGCAGCGCCGGCGCCAGCGCGTGTTCAGGCGGGCAGCAGGGCCTGAGTTTAAGCAATCTGTTCCCGCTAGCCGGTTTTTCACAGCTGGCGGCAGAAGCAGCCTAGTGCGGTGGATTTGACGTTCCTATAGTTCGGTCGGAAACTCTCATAGGAACGTCAAATCCAAAACCCGCACTAGAATTATGTATTTGCTAGTGTCCCTTTTGATCCGACGTTCGCATGAGGGCGTGCCGACAAAGCGTGCGAACTTCGGAATCGGGACACTAGAGAAAGCTGCGATTCCATCTTACTGTTACTCTAGCCGAACGGATGGAACGCTCGCTAACAATGGCGCAGCACGCTCAGCTCTATATCGTCGCTTCACGTCACCCGCGCGTTGGAAAAACGCTGCTGGCGCGGCTTCTCATTGAATTCTTGCGGCTGCGCGGGCGACCGCTGGTCGGCTACGATCTTAAAACCCGCGAGCCCGCGCTCGCCACCTGCTTCCCCAACCTGGTCTGGCCGGTCGATATCACCGACACGCGCGGTCAGATGGCGCTGTTCGACCGCATTATTACCGATCACTGGCGCACGACGGTCATCGATCTCGGTAATGGTTCGGTCGACCAATTCTTCAAGGTGATGGCGGAGATCGGCTTCGAACGCGAAGCGTGGCAAAATCAAATCCAACCGGTTGTACTATACATCGCCGACTCGGCGCCGTTCACGGCGCAAACTTATGCCGAGCTGCGCGGACGCATAGTTGGATCGCTGAGATTTTCGGCGAATTTCGCGAGCTCGAATTACAGCTTCTGGCGAGCCAGCTCGAAGCTTCGTTGCGCGGCAGCGGCGAAGATAAGGTCAGGCAAATCGGTTAAGTGCCGCGAACCCGAAGTTCGCACAGGTTTGCGGAGCGTTCGGATGACGGATCATGCTCTAATGGCCTTCGAAGCTGACCAGCGTGCGCACCGGCACGCCGAGTTTTTTGATTTTGTCGGCGCCGCCGAGATCCGGCAAATCGACGATGAAGCAGGCAGCCAGAACATCGGCGCCAAGCTGCTTTAGAAGCTTCACTGCTGCTTCGGCAGTGCCGCCCGTCGCGATGAGATCGTCGACCAGGATAACACGTTCGCCCTTGACCAACGCGTCCTCGTGCATTTCCATTTCATCGATGCCGTATTCAAGCGAATAGCCCACGCTAACGCGCTTGAAGGGCAGCTTGCCCTTCTTGCGGATCGGCACGAACCCGCATGAGACTTGGTGCGCGACGGCGCCGCCCAAAATGAAGCCGCGCGCCTCGATGCCGGCAACCTTGTCGATCTTGCCGCCGGCCCATGGCTGCACCAATTCGTCTACCGCGCGGCGAAACGCCCGCGCATTGCCCAATAGTGTAGTGATGTCTCGAAACATAATCCCGGGCTTCGGATAGTTCGGGATCGTGCGAATCGAAGCTTTCAGGTCGTTTTCAAGCGCGGCACTGGTCATCGCTGATTTGCCTGCCGCCGCTCAGCTCTTGTACTCGGTCGGCGCGCGCGGCTTCTCCAAATCGCGGTCGTGTAGGATGGCATGCCACACTCGCTTCTTAGTGAAATAGAGAAGCCCGGTGAATACGATTAGAAACACCATCACCTGGAAGCCAAGTCGCTTGCGCGCATCGAGCGTCGGTTCGGCAGCCCACATTAAGAAGGCCGCGACGTCACGGCCGTATTGATCGACCGTTGTCGCCGTGCCGTCGGTATATTCAACCTGTCCGTCGCTCAACGGCTTCGGCATGCCAATGCCATGGCCCGGAAAATATTTGTTGTATTGCCCGCCAGGCGGCAGCACGAAACCGGCAGGAGCATTCTCGTAGCCGATCACGATGGCGTGGATGTAATCGGGTCCGTCCTCTTGGTACATCGTGAAGGCGTCAAAGATGAACCGGGGAAAGCCCCACTCGTAGCCTCGCGCCTTGGCGAGATCAGACATGTCCGGCGGCAGCTTGCCGCCGAGCGCGGCGCGGGCGCTTTGCTCGTTCGGAAACGGCGGCGGAAAATAATCGGATATTTTGCCCGGCCGCTTGAACATCTTGCCCTGATCGTTCGGCCCGTCGGTAACCTGGAAACTTGCCGCAATCGTTGCCGCTTGGGCTTCGCTGAAATCGGGACCGCCCGGCTCGGCGAGATTGCGGAATGAAAGGAGCTTGATGGCGTGACAGCTAGAGCAGACCTCCTGATAAACCTTAAAACCGCGCTGCAGTTGTGCCGGGTCGTAGAGACCGAATGGACCCGAGAACGACCAATGCAGGCGGGGCGGCGCATCGGCTTCCTGCGCGAGAGCGGCAACACTGATACCGCAAAGTGCGCCCGCGAGCGCCAAAGCAAGCGCGAGCCTGTGATGACGCTTCATGCCGGCCGCTCCCTTCACGCGTGCGCGCCTGGCGGCGGTGGCGCCGAGGCTCCGGCCGGAACACCGTGCCGCAAGACCGATTCAGAAATCGAGTTCGGCAACGGCCTGGTTCTCTCGAACAGCCCCAACAGCGGCAGGATCACGAAGAAGAATGCGAAATAGTAGATAGTGAGAATACGCGCAGCGATCACATAACCACCGGTTGGCTCCTGCGAGCCGAGATAACCGAGCCCGATGACTGCGGCGAAGAAAATGAACAAAAACTGCCGATAGAGCGGGCGGTAATTTGCCGATCGCACGCGCGACGTATCGAGCCAAGGCATAAACGCCAGCACGATGATTGAGGCGGCGAGCGCGGTTACGCCGAGAAGCTTGTTCGGGATGCCGCGCAAAATTGCGTAGAACGGCAGGTAATACCATTCGGGCACAATATGCGTCGGCGTCTGACTAGGGTTCGCCGGAATGTAATTGTCGGAATGACCAAGATAGTTCGGGATGTAAAAGATGAACCAGGCGTACACGATGCAGAATAAGCCAATGAAGAATGCATCCTTCACCGTGGCGTAAGGCGTAAACGCAACCACGTCTTTGTCGGCCTTCGGCTCGACGCCGGTCGGATTATTCTGCCCTACCATGTGCAGCGCCCAGATGTGCAGCAC
>DASZCJ010000295.1:0-10730 GCA_035943155.1 Xanthobacteraceae bacterium
TCTTCGAGCCAATTACTCGTCGCCGGAAGGCGAGCCAGATGGTGGTCCATCATCATCGCTCTGGACCGAATGATCCATGGCTTGATGACCGGCTTGATGATCGCGCGGTCCGCCGCCGCGATGGCGCCGCCGCCGCCGGTGCAGCGGAAAGCGATCTGCCGGCCCATCATAGCCGTTCGGCCCATTTTGCCCGTTCGGGGCATTGCCGCTTTGGCTGCCTTGGTTATTACCTTGGTTGCCTTGGCCGTGCTGGGACGGCTGTGCCGACTGACCGCCGGTAATGAATGACGGCAGCCGATCGACGTCGCCTTCGTTTTCCGAAGCCGAATGCTGGGGACGCGGCTGAAATTGCTGCGAATGCGGCTGCTGCTGCGGGTGATAGTTCTGCTGGTTGTGGTGTTGCTCGCGCGGATAATATTGCTGCGGCTCGCGCGGGGCAAATGGCTCGCCACCGACATGCGGTTGCTCGGTGTCAGCCTCGTCGTAACCTTCATCGGCGCCGCGGATCTCGCCAGGCTGCTGCGGCTGTTGGTAGTACGACGGCTGACTCTGTCGAAGCTGCTCCTGGGCCGTGGCGATCAGCCGAAAATAATGCTCGGCGTGCTGGTAATAGTTTTCCGCTGCAATTGGATCTCCCGAGCTTTGCGCGTCGCGCGCAAGCTGGAGATATTTTTCCCCAATGTGGGATGCCGTTCCGCGAATTTTTATGTCCGGTCCATTGGACTCGTACATGCGGGATAATGGATTTTGATGATGATGGTGGTGGTGCCCACCTTTGCGGTTACGACCGCGCATCCGTTTGTTTTGACCGTTTCTCATGGTTTGCTGTTCCGCCAACCCCTTTTATCTGCAACGGCACGTTTGCCGCCGCTTCTTTCCATTCACCCGAAGTCCATCACATCGGCTGAGCGCCGCACGAAAATTTCGTCTCAATGTTCAGCGCCGATATTGTTCAGTCCCGATATTCGGCTCGACTCTTGCTTTCGCCGTCCCCCCACTGCCGTCACCACTCCGGCAAACCGGGCTTTTCCCCGGCCTTTTGGCCGCGGCGTTCAAAACTCTTCGCGGCGCGCCAGCCACGATTGCCTACGCGCCGAACCCATGAAGCGTCACGATCTGAGCACGATCTGAATCTGGCAATCCTGTATGCCGTCCAATCCGGCTTTCGCTATTCAGCGTCGCTTTTATGCCTGACCTGCGCTGCCGACCTCTTGGAGCCGACCATTATGGAGCCGACTAATTATGCTCCGGGCCTTTAAGGCAACGCGGCACCCTCATCCAAGGGCGATTCCGTGAGCCGCAAACTAGTCGGTTCTGGCCGATATTCCAAGTGTTTTTTTATCGCCGCCGCAGCTAACTTGCCGGCCTGTAATGTTGCGCGTCATAGGTCGTGCACACGACGTTCGGCCACCAAAGCGCGCAGGACACCGCTAAGATCGGGGCGAAAGTCGCCTGGCGCAAGACTGGCCGCGGCAAATATTGCAGCGACGGGTTCCGCTTGATCCTTGCCAAGTTCAACAACCATGATTCCGTTTTGCGCCAGTAACCGTGTCCCGGTCGCGGCAAGCAGTCGATAGCAATCAAGCCCATCGGAGCCGCCATCAAGTGCGGCCCGCGGATCGAACAGGCGCACCTCCGGCGGCAGCTGATCGATATCGCCGGCGGCGATATAAGGCGGATTCGAGACAATAAGATCGAAGGGTCCTGCCAGCGCGGATGCCATGTCGCATACCAGAAAAGCCGCGCGGGCCACGCCCGCACGCTTGGCATTGTCGCGGGCGAGCGCGAGCGCGGCTGCGCTGATATCGGTGCCGATGCCGAAGGCGTTGGGTAACTCAGTCAGAAGAGCCAGCAGGATCGCGCCGCAGCCGGTACCGAGGTCGGCGATCCGCCAGGAGCGCGACCGTGGACCGCGTTTATCGAGCGCCGCCAGCGTCGCCTCGACGACAGTTTCAGTCTCCGGTCGAGGCACCAGCGTGGCCTCGTTGACGCGAAGCCGTAACGTCCAAAAATCCTTGGTTCCGGTAATCCGCGCCACCGGTTCATTGCCAAGTCGACGGCGTGCCAGCGCGGCAATCGCGCTTTGTTGTTGTGGCGTCAGCACCTGCCCGGCGCGCGCCGCAAGTGCTGCGTGATCGAGGCCCAGCGCGTGGCCGACGAGCACGCGCGCATCGAGTTCGGCCGTGTCGATGCCGGCGGCACGAAATTCTGCGGCCCAGGCACGTCGCGAATCGGCAACCGTAGGATGTTTCCCTGCAGTAGGAACAACGGCCTGCCGAATGTTCAGTGGATCCGAAGTCAAGCGCACCCCAGCAAGCTCATCACTGCCTCAAGCATCCTGCACCGCGAGCTGCGCCGCTTGGTTCTCGGCCACCAGCGCGTCGATGATTTCGCCGAGCGCTTCGCCCTCAAGGATCTGCGGCAGCTTATAAAGCGTCAGGTTGATCCGATGCTCGGAAACGCGTCCTTGCGGGTAGTTGTAGGTACGGATGCGTTCGGAACGGTCGCCGGTTCCGACTTGGCCGCGCCGCTCTGCCGCGCGCGCTGCGTCCTGCTTCTGGCGTTGCAGATCGTACAGCCGCGTGCGCAGCACGGCGAGCGCCTTGGCGCGATTGCGATGCTGCGAACGGTCCTCCTGCATCATCACAATGATACCTGAAGGAATATGTGTCACCCGCACTGCCGATTCGGTCTTGTTGACATGCTGTCCGCCGGCGCCGCTCGAACGCAGCGTATCGATCTTGAGATCGATATCGTTGATAGCGACATCGAGCTCCTCCGCTTCCGGCAGGACCGCAACCGTGGCGGTTGAGGTGTGGATGCGGCCCGAGGCTTCGGTATCGGGCACGCGCTGTACGCGGTGAACGCCGGATTCATATTTCAGCTTGGCAAAAGCTCCGCGGCCGCGGATTTCGGCAACGATCTCCTTGTAGCCGCCCATCGAGCCCTCGCTCGCGCCGACGATTTCGACTTTCCAGCCTTGCTTGGCGGCATAGCGCTCGTACATGCGGAACAGGTTGCCGGCAAACAAAGCGGCCTCGTCGCCACCGGTGCCGGCACGAATTTCGAGTATGACGTTACGCTCGTCCATCGCATCTTTGGGCACCAGCGCTAATCGCAATTGGCGTTCAAGCTCCACGCGCCGCGCTTCCACCTGCGGCCTTTCCGTTTCGGCGATCGACCGCATTTCCGGATCGGTCGTCGGATCGGCGATCAGGCTCGTCAGATCGTCCAATTCGCGCTTCGCGGCGCGATAGGATCGGACCGCTTCGACCACGGGAGCAAGCTCAGCAAATTCCCGCGACAGTTTGACATAAGTCTCGGCCGGCAGAGCGGCGGCGAGGTCGCGCTCTAATGCGGCGTGCCGCGTGACGAGAGCATCGAGTTTCTGGTCGGGTAACATTTCGGTCTAGCCACGCCTGAGATCTGCAAAAGACTTGTACATCATCAGTTCTAGGTAAAAGACGCGCTACTCCGGCACAATGCCCGCGGCCAAATTAACGTAGCTTTATCGCGGCCTGTATCGCGGCCGGACTGTGGCGGCTCTACACCTGCAAGCCGTTTTCGGCGGCGAACTTCTCCAATTGCGCGCGAATTGGAATGCCGCCGGACGATTTCTCAATCAAGGGTGAAAGGAAGGTCGTCGCCTTGCCGCAATGCAGATCGAGCAGCATCGCCTTGACCGGCCCGACCGCCGAAGGTGTCAGCGACAATGAGCGGTAGCCGATGGCGACGAGCGCGAGCGCGCCGATCGGTTGCGACGCCAGTTCTCCGCAAACCGTAGCCGGTTTGGCATGGGCACGAGCTTTGTCGGCAATATCCTTCAATGCACGCAGGACCGGTGCCGATAGCGCGTCGAAGCGGCCGGCGACGCGCGGATTGCCGCGGTCGATCGCATAAAGAAATTGTACCAAATCGTTTGACCCGATCGAAATAAAGTCGGCTCGCTCGAGCAATTCGTCGAGTTGATAAAGCAATGACGGAACTTCGACCATGCTGCCCACTTCGACTTCGTCGGGCAATTTGTGGCCGTGGCGGCGAAGGTGCGTGAGTTCACGCTCGACCAGTTCCTTGGCCTGATCGAATTCCTGCACGACCGAGATCATGGGAAACATGATTTTCAGAGAACGGCCGCTGCCGGCCCGCAGCAACGCCCGTAATTGGGTACGCAGCAAGCCCGGGCGGTCGAGGCCGAGCCGGATGGCGCGCCATCCTAGGGCGGGATTTTCCTCTTCAAGGTTGCGCATGTAAGGCAGCAGCTTGTCGCCGCCGATGTCGAGTGTGCGGAAGGTCACAGGCTTGTTGCCGGCGGCGTCCAGAACCGCGCGGTACAGCGCATATTGTTCGCTGTTTCGTGGAAAGGTGGGCGCGACCATGAACTGCAGTTCGGTGCGGAACAGGCCGATACCGCAGGCGCCGGTATCGTCGATATGCGGCAGGTCGACGCTCAACCCGGCATTAAGCAGCAAATCTATTTCCTCGCCGTCCTTGGTTATGCACGGTTTGTCGCGCAGTGCGGCATATTGCTGTTGCCGCCGTGCGCGCAGCCGGACGCGCTCGACATAGGCGGCTTCCATGTCGGGTAGCGGGCGGATGTGTAAATCGCCGGTGGAACCGTCGACGATGATGGCATCGCCGGGATCGACAATGCCGGTGGCATTCTCGATCTCGCCGACGGCAGGAATGCCGAGCGCTCGCGCTACGATAGCGACGTGCGAATGCGGACCGCCTTCTTCCAGCACCAGGCCGCGCAACCGCTTGCGGTCATAGTCGAGCAATGCCGCCGGCCCCATCGAGCGGGCGATCAGAATGGCATTTTCCGGCAGGCTCTCGCGCGACGGCGCGTGATCGCGGCCGGTAAGCTGGCGCATCAAGCGGTTGGCGAGATCGTCGAGATCATGCAATCGCTCGCGCAGAAATGGATCGGTCTGCCGCAACATTCGCGCGCGTGTGTCGGATTGCACGCGTTCCACCGCCGCTTCAGCGGTGAGCCCGGTCAGCACAGCTTCTTCCAGCTTGTGCGCCCAGCCGCGGTCGTAGGCGAACATCCGATAGGCTTCGAGCACGTCGCGATGCTCGCCGCCCTCGACCACGTCGCCGTGTTCGAGCATTTCATCGAGGTTGGTGCGCAGGCTCTCCACAGCCGATGTCAGGCGGACCACTTCCTTCTGTACGTCCTCGGCGATGAAGTTAGTCACGACCACACGCGGCTCGTGCAGCACGACGTGTCCGAGTGCGATTCCCTCGCTCAACGGCGAGCCCTTGAGATGGACAGAACGCCGGGCGGCAGGTTCGGCCCCGGGCAGCGCCAGCGCGGACAGCTCGCCCGAAGCGATCATCTCCGCCAACACCATCGCGGTCGTTTGCAGCGCCTCGACTTCTTCCTCGGAATAGGTACGGCGTGCGCGATTCTGCACGACCAGCACGCCAAGGGTGTTGCCGGCGCGCAAGATCGGCACCCCGAGGAATGAGTGGTAAATTTCCTCGCCGGTTTCCGGGCGGTACGAGAAGGCGGGATGCGCCTGCGCGTTCGACAGGTTGATCGCGCTCGCTTGGCTGGCGACCAAGCCGACCAAGCCCTCGTCGGACCGCATTACCGTGCGGTGCACGGCGTCGCGATTGAGGCCTTCGGTTGCATAGAGTTCGAGCGTGGAATCGACGCGCAGCACATAAACCGAGCAGACCTCCGCAACCATGTTGGCGGCGATCAGCACCACGATCTTGTCGAGGCGTTCCTGCGCGCTGACCGGCTCCGCCATTACTTCGCGAAGCCGACGCAACAGCACGCGCGGACCACCTAGCGCGCCACGCATGGCGTGAGGTCCCTCGGGCCTGGCTATGACCGGAGCGGAGCCAGCGCCTCGCGCCCCCGGTCGTGATCAAAGAGGAATTCGCGCGGATTGCGGTCCGCGGCGAATGTCCTAAAGCCTATATCGAATGCGGCATGCAAACCGCAAGCCAAGACAGCGATATGACGGTGCAGGGCTATTGTGCGCCGCAACCCAAAGGTCACGGCTCAGGCCGCTTTATCGAGACCATACAGCGAATGCAGCGTGCGCACCGCAAGTTCGGTGAAGGCGGCGTCGATTAATAATGAAAACTTGATCTCCGAAGTGGTGATGGCGCGGATATTGATGGACCGCGCGGCAAGAGCCTTGAACGCTTCTGCCGCGACGCCGGCATGGCTGCGCATGCCGATGCCGATCACCGATACCTTTGCGACATCGGTGGCGCCATCGAGTCGCGCATAGCCGACCGTGCGCTTCGCTTTGGCGAGCACATCGAGCGAGCGTTGATAATCTGCTGCCGGCACCGTGAAAGTGATGTCGGTCGTTTTGCCGTCGCCCGAGACGTTCTGGACGATCATGTCGACGTTGACATTGGCCTCGGCAAGCGGCCCGAAAATAGCCGCCGCAACGCCAGGCTTGTCCAAAACTTCGCGAACCGAGATTTGCGCCTCGTCTCTCGAGAAGGCGATGCCGGTGACGGTATGCTGCTCCATGATCTCACCTTCGTCGCAGATTAGTGTTCCAGGCGGACTGTCGTACGGATCAATTTTCTCCGGCGGGTCGAAACTCGAACGTACGAAAATACGAACGTTGTGCAACATGCCAAGTTCAACCGAGCGGACCTGCATGACTTTGGCGCCAAGAGAAGCGAGCTCTAGCATTTCCTCGAAGGCGACACGTGTGAGCCGCCGCGCGTGCGGTACGACGCGCGGATCGCTGGTGTAGACGCCATCAACGTCGGTGTAGATGTCGCAGCGGTCGGCGCGGATCGCGGCTGCGATCGCCACCGCCGATGTATCCGATCCGCCGCGGCCGAGCGTGGTGATGCGGCCGCTCTCGCGGTGCACGCCCTGGAATCCGGTGATCACCGCGACTTCCTTGCGTTCGGCGAAACGCCGGACCAATTCCTCTCCGCTGATGTCGAGGATTCGTGCCGAGCCGTGCACATCCGAAGTTGCGATCGGCACCTGCCAGCCCTGCCAGGATCGGGCATTGATGTCGAGGTCTTGGAGCGCGATGGCGAGAAGCCCGGCGGTGACCTGCTCGCCGGTTGCAACAACGGCATCGTATTCGCGTGCGTCGAAGATCCGGCGCTGCTTGAGAGTGTCCTCGCACCAAGTAATGAGCTGGTCGGTCGTGCCGGACATCGCCGAAACCACAACGGCAACTTCATGGCCGGCATCGACCTCGCGCTTGACGTGGCGCGCGACATTGCGGATGCGGTCAGTGTCGGCGACCGAGGTTCCGCCAAACTTCATCACGAGGCGAGCCATGAATTAACGAACCTTGAGCCGAACTATGCGCTGGATGTGCCGCGAGCCGATGCAATTGCGCCGGCCGGGCATGTCGTCACCGGACCGGCGCGAAATCGCGCGTATACATACCGGCGGGGTCTACGATCCGCAATATAGCCGGGTGGAAATTAACGATAAGGCGCTGCGTTGCGGCGGCGCCTATCAGTTAGCGCCCTGGTGTCTCAGCATCAGCCGCGCAACGTGATTAAGCGTCGGACTGGTCGCGATCATACTTGTCAATCGGCAGTTGCCGTGACATTTCACCGACGCATGCGGCAGTCGCCATAAGCGAAGACCAAAAAACAACCCACAGCAGGGCAGGCATGACCGTTTCCTCCTCTGCGGAATGGGTCACGTGAATGCCTTCACTTAACGTTTTAGCGTGAGCGCAGTTCCGGCTATTTGTTTGCTCGAGGAAATGATGAACGAACCTATTCAACTAAAAATCGGCGTGGTCGGTGGCGGCCTGATGGGTCACGGCATCGCCTATCTGTTCGCTGCGGCAGGTCATCACGTCAATGTGTTTGAACCATCCTCCGAAGTACGTTCTTCGCTGCCGCGCCGTTTGCAGGCCATCGTGGAGTTGCTTGAAGATGATCCGACTCTGCTCCAGCGCATCGCGTCGCACGAGTCGCTCGAGCAGGCGATGAACGGAGCGGACTGGGTTTTTGAGGCTGCGCCGGAGAAGCTGCCGCTGAAGCGGCAGATCTTCGCCGAGCTGGAGAAACTCGTCGCGCCATCGACCGTGCTCGCCAGCAACAGCTCGGCCATTCCATCAACTGAGATTGGCCGGTATCTCGTTCATCGCGAACGGGTGGTCGGCACGCATTTCTGGAATCCGCCGCATCTGGTGCCGCTGGTCGAAGTGACCCAAAACGAAAAGACCAGCGATGAGGTCGTACAGCGGACAATGGACCTGTTGCGCAAAGCCGGCAAAGTGCCGGTGCACGTGCGCCAGGACATTCCAGGATTTGTCGGCAACCGACTGCAGCACGCGATGAAACGCGAAGCAATCGCGCTCGTTGCGGCGGGTGTCTGCGACGCCGAGACAATCGACATTGTGGTGCGCGAAGGATTCGGCGCCCGTACTGCAGTGCTCGGTCCCATGGAGCAGTCCGACCTGGTCGGCTTGGACCTCGCGCTCGACATAGCGGAGGTGCTTTATCAACATCTCGACCGCACCGCCGGGCCGCATGCATTTCTGCGCGATAAGGTCAAAGCCGGCAAGCTCGGCATGAAGACCGGGGAGGGCCTGCGGCAGTGGACGGCGCAGGAGGCCGATGCGGTCCGCACCCGTCTGTCGCGCTTTCTCGCCGAGCAGGCAAAGGCGCGGAAGAAGAATATGGCTCTTACTGGCCGGTAGCGGGCCAGCTGGATTGGCGCTAGGCGTCGCCGCTCCCTGCCGTAGGTGTATTTCTAGAGAGAACCGCCGGCGCGCTTTTAACGCGCACTGCACGAAGTGCGATGAGGCTTCTCGTTTCTTGACCGCGCCGCAAGCCGGGTAGAAGATATTTGCCCTAAAGCGCGTTGCGAATTTAATCCAGAGCGCGTTGCTTAGCGGCAACGAAGTGAAGTTCACACTGGTTTCGTGAGAACAAACAACACCGAGGGGTCGACCAGGGAGAGATCGAAATGTCGAGGGTCACAATGCCGGTACGGCGCCGCACTTTTATCCAGGCGGGCATAGCGCTCGGCGCCAGTCAGGTCTTTGGCGCGCCATTCATTATCACCGCGCGTGGCGACGAGCCGGTCAAGATCGGAATGGTCAATCCGCTGACCGGCGTGCTGGCGGCCTTGGCGCAAAGCGAAGTCGATGGCGCCAAATATGCCGAAGCCGAAATCAACAAAAAGGGCGGAATCCTCGGCCGTCCAGTTCAGCTTCTAGTCGAAGATTCGGCCAACGACGTCGGCACCGGGGTGCAGAAGACCCGCAAATTGATCGACCGCGACAATGTCAACGTGATCCTCGGCGACGTCAATTCCGGCATTGCTTATGCGATGTCGCAAGTCACCAACGAAAAGAAAGTCTTTCACATCGTGCCGGGCGGGCACACCGATCCGATCACCGGCACCAATTGCAAATGGAATGTGTTCCGCGTCTGCAATACCACCTCGATGGAGGCCAACGCGGTGACGCCCGAACTGGTCAAGCGTTTCGGCAAGAAATGGTTTTTCATCACGCCGGATTATGCCTACGGCCACACTTTGCAGGATGCTTTCGTCAAAGCGTTGATCAAATCCGGCGGCAGCTATGACGGCGACATGCTGCCGATCAACAACACCGATTTCTCGGGCACGCTGATCAAGGCCAAGGCCTACAAGCCCAATGTGCTGCTCAACAATATGGGCGGCCTGACCCAGATCAATTGCATGAAGCAGTTCACGCAGTTCGGCATGCAGAACGAAATGGCGCTCGGCGGCGGCCTGTTTGAATTGGAAAGCATCAAAGGCTGCCCGCCGGAGGCGCAGGCCGGCTGGTGGGACATGGAATGGTGGTGGAACCAGCCCAATGTGCCGGAAGTGGTGAAATTCGTCGCCGATTATCGTGCGACAATGAAAAAGACGCCGTCCGCCCGCGACTGGTTTGGTTACGTCTCCATGCACTCGTTCCGGCTTGCCGCCGAAAAGGCAAAATCACTCGACGGTCCGAAGCTCGCCGCAGCGCTGGAGGATCTCGAGCTGCCGCCCGATGTCGCCTTGCAGCCGGGGCACGTGCGCTACCGCGCCGGCGATCACGAGCTGATGCCGAACATTTTTGTCGGCAACGTCCATCCCCCTAAAGCTGGCGCCGCGGAGGATGTGTTCACGGTCGCTGCCCTGGTACCCGGTGAGGAAGCGGCGGGTTCGGTTGCGGAAACAGGCTGCAAAATGGTGCAGCCGACTTGAACTTTCGATTCGCGCCGACCCCCCTTTCTTCGCGGTCGAACAAACGAAGAGGCGAAGCAGTCCGATCGGGAATCGGGTTGCTTCGCTTTGTCGTGACTATGCGTGACACAAAGAGCGGCAGATGGCGCAAGTCATATTGTTTAACGTCACCAACGGCCTGATCATCGGCGCGTTCTACGTGCTGATGGCGCTTGGCCTGTCACTGATTCTGAATTTGAGCAACGTCATCAATTTCGCGCACGGCAACTTCCTGGCGCTTGGCGGCTATCTCGCCTTCACTTTGTCACCGGTGACAGGTTATTGGGGTGCGCTTTTAATTTCGCCGTTGCTCACTGCGCTCATTGGCGTCGCGGTCGAGCGGTTGATGATCCGCAAGATTTACAATCGCGATCCGGTCTATAGCCTGCTGTTGACCTTCGGATTGGCCTTCGTCCTGCAAGACGGCGCGCGTTATATCTGGGGGCCGAACGGTTTGCCGATGGGTCTGCCGGCTATCTTGGCGCAACCGATCACCTCAACCTTGTTCTTTATCACCTGGTAT
>DASZCJ010000296.1:0-1992 GCA_035943155.1 Xanthobacteraceae bacterium
ATTGTCGACCGTGTCGATGACATTGGCGCCAGGCTGCTTGAAGACCAGGAGCATGACGGCGGTCTGATGACGATGCAGCGCGCCAAGGGTTCGGTCTTGCGGCCCTGAGATCGCCTCGCCGAGGTCGCGGACGCGAACCGGCGCGCCATTGCGATAATCGATGATGACGTTGTTATAGGCTTCCGGTTCGGTCAATTGGTCGTTGGCGGCGATCGTGAAGCTTTGTTGCTGGCCGAGCAGCGTGCCCTTGGCGGCATCAGTCGTGGAGCTGGCGAGCGCGCTGCGCACATCCGCGAGCGTCAGCTGGCGTGCGGTCAGCTTGGCGGGGTCGACCTGCACGCGAATAGCCGGCCGCTGCTGACCGCCGATGATCACCTGGGCGACGCCGGAAATCTGCGAAATCTGCTGCGCGACGACATTCTCGGCGAAATCGTCGACTTTGGTGAGCGGGATCGTGTCCGAATTCGCCGCAATAATGAGCATTGGCGAATCCGCCGGATTGACCTTGCGGTAGGTCGGCGGGGTGGAAAGGTTTTTCGGCAGCTGCGCGCCGGCGGCGGTGATCGCGGCCTGAACGTCCTGCGCGGCGCCGTCGATGTTGCGATTGAGATCGAATTGCAGCGTGATAACTGTCGAACCCAGCGAACTCACCGAGCTCATTTGCGCCACGCCGGCGATCTGCCCGAACTGCCGCTCCAGCGGCGTGGCGACGGTTGCCGCCATGGTTTCCGGGCTGGCGCCGGGCACGGTGGCGAGCACCTGAATGGTCGGAAAATCGACCTGCGGCAGCGGCGCGACCGGCAACAACGGGAAGGCGACGATGCCGACCAGCGCCAGAGCGGCCATCAGCAATGACGTGGCGATCGGCCGCCGGATGAAGACTTCCGAAAAATTCATCAGGAATTATCCGGCGGCTGTTGCGCAGGGCTAGGTGTTTTTTGCGACTTGATCGCAACGCGCGCTCCGGCGTCCAGTCGCGATTGCCCCTCGACGACGACGGTTTCGCCGGCATTGAGGCCTTTGGTGGCAATGACGATGTCCTCGCTGGCGGTTTGTGCCGCGATCGGCCGCTGCTCCACGGTCTCGTCCGGCTTTACGACCCACACATAATAGCCCTCCGGCCCGCGCTGCAGCGCGATTGCCGGTATCGTCACCGCGTTCTTGCGCGTGGTGATGAGGACGCGGATGTGGACAAATTCACCTGGCCACAGCCGATCGTCCTGGTTTGGAAACTCTGCTTTCAGCTGGATCGTGCTGGTGGTCTGATCGATCTGATTGTTGATCAAGAGGAGCTTGCCTTCGGCGAGCTGTTTCTGATCGTCCTGATCGAATGCCAGGACCGGCACATCGCCGGGCAGCATCGCTTCGCGCACGGGGCCAAGATCGCTTTGCGGCAAGGTGAATACGGCCGTGCACGGCTTGATTTGGGTGAGCACGGTGAGCGGACTGACATCGGTGGTGTGGATAATGTTGCCGATGTCGAGTTGGCGAAAGCCGACCACACCGTCGATCGGCGCCGTGATAGTTGCATAATCGAGTTGCGTCTGCGCCGCTTCGATCGCCGCCTGGTCGGCATCGATGCTGGCCTTGGCGACATCGACCTTGGCCTGTTGCGCATCGACGTTCTGCTGGGTTTCGTAACTCTTGATTGCCAAGGCCTTAAAGCGCGCCAAGTCTTTTTGCACGTTGATGAGCTGCGCCTCATCCTGGCTCTTTTTCGCTATCGCCTGATCCAACGCCGCTTTCAACGGCGCCGGGTCGATCTTGGCCAGGATATCGCCTTTATGAATCTCTTGGCCTTGGCGGAAGTCGATCGAGATGAGTTGGCCGTTGACCTGCGCCCTAACCGCCACGGTGTTGAGCGCCTGAATAGTGCCGAGCGCGCCGTAATAGATCGGCATGTCACGCACCGTTGCCGCCGCGACGGTGACAGGCACCGACGGGCGCGCGGCGTTCTGGGCGGCTTGGGTGCTCGTGTGACGCCAGAAAATA
>DASZCJ010000297.1:0-15723 GCA_035943155.1 Xanthobacteraceae bacterium
TTATTTGAGAGGATCGCCGCTAGCGTCCACAATGCGTTCAATCGTGTGATCGCAAGCCGAGCAGATAAACAGTTGTTGCTCGTAATGAAGACCGTAATCCGGATGCGGACTACGTCTCGTTAAGGAGGCGCGCTCGCCGCAATATGGGCAGGCTGGTCTATCGATTGCGCCAAAGCGTGGCGACCGCGCAGTTGCCTGATTCGACATGCCCCTCAATCCCCATGTCTGCAATCGCGCGGGAATACGGCTTAAGGTAGGCAACCGCACCCAAGTTCTCAGCAAGGATAAGCGCGGCGGGTTGCTGCCAATATCGCGTGTATTTAATAAGCTAAAATGAAAAGAGCGCTCACACCCAAAATGGTTGCGACTAAAAGGAAGGAACAGATATTTCCCTTCCATTGTGACCTAAGCGCGGTGGGATTCATGCCGCGAATCTTACGGGCTTTCCGTAATCAATCAACGAGTAAATATTTTTCTGGACTATCTGAATAAAAGAAATAACCACTATATAAAGACAGCTAGAGAGAACGCGCGGCAAGCGACGGCCGGACGTGCGGACTAGAATTTAGCAACCGAAGTCGACTATCCTGACGCGCTTCCCCAGCAATCCGTCCTGTGCAAAACGGGACTGAGCAAGGGAGGCAGACATGCCTCACGTAGGACCGGTCCTAGAGGGCCGCACCTTCTTCTGCCCGCATTGCGGAGCCCTGTATTCGGCGACACCTTCGCTGGTTCCCAAGAGCGAAAGCGATGCAGCAACATGCATCGTCTGCGATAAAGTCATGGACAGGTCGAATGCGACCAACGCTAAGAGCTTTAAACTCATCCACCGACCTGAAGATGCCTAATTAAGAGCGCAGCAAGCGACTGCCGGCCGCGCCACTGGTTTCAATTTCCGTCCCATCTGAGATGGCCTTCTTGGAGGAACGATCCCTGCAAACTCGGCGTTAGGCCCCGAGGTGAGATCGCCAATGCAGGAGTTCTGTCACATGAATAAACTTACAATTTCGGTGTCTGCAGCCGCTTTGTTGTTGGGATCGGTCGCTCTTAGTATGGCCGCAGATAGCGACAGGGGGAAATCTGAATCGGCTCCTGGACAGCAAATGCTTGAAAGCCAAGGCAAGGGCGGCCCAGGCGGTGCATCCAGATTTGCGCCGGGCCATGATCGCGACGATCTAGGAAAGGGCACGCTCCGCGATCGCGATGACCGTGGAACCATGATGGACCGCGATCGGAAATAACAAAATCGATTTCGACACAGCGCAGAGGCCGCCGCCGAAGATGGCGGCGTCTTTTATTTATTCACTCGACAAAGGCTGCCGCCAAGCGAGTGCCGGCCGCACCTTCGATTGCATTTGGTCGGCCGTTTGAGAGCGCTTTGAGTCCCGGGCCTAGTATGCCGTCGGTCTGCAAACGCCCCGAAAGCGACTGAGGTAGCGCCGAAGATGACTGGCAGCGGGCTCAGCTGGGAAGCTTAAGAAGTTCTCCAAAAGATCAAGTCGTTTAACCGATTGCTCCCTGGTGGTATTCCGCTGATTCCGCTCGCTTGATGGAGCTCCTTGCGCCGTGCGGTTTTGGGGCGTGACGCCGCTATGGAGGCGTCGCTTTTTGAGACTGATAATGCTTCGAGGCGAATCGCGGCCGAAATTCTGAATTGAGTGGGATGTTAGGACGCTTGGTGCAGTTCAACTCGTGGCGGCGGATCAGCAGGCCGATTCGACGCGGCGAATTGCGATGTTCCCTACCGCAGCTCAGCTTGCTCGCGCATTGCATAGCCGCGTCCCCAGACTGTCTCGATGAAATCCTTGCCGCCTGATGCAAAGGCGAGCTTTTTCCGCAATTTGCAGATGAAGACGTCGATTATCTTTATTTCCGGCCCATCCATATCGCCGTAGAGGTGGCTCAAGAACATTTCCTTGGTCAGCGTTGTTCCCTTGCACAAGGCCAGAAGCTCCAGCATTTGGTATTCCTTGCCGGTCAGATGGACGCGCGCGCCGTCGATCTCGACCATCTTTCTATCGAGATCAACGCATAAACCGTCGGAGTTGATGGCCGACTGCGCATGACCCTTGGATCGACGCACGATGGCGTTGATGCGCGCGACAAGCTCGTCCTTATGGAACGGTTTGGTCATGTAGTCATCGGCGCCGAAGCCGAGACCTTTGACCTTGTCCTCTGTGGCCGCGAGGCCGGAAAGGATGAGGATCGGCGTCTTTACTTTCGATACGCGCAGCTTGCGCAGCACATCGAAACCCGACATGTCCGGTAAGTTTAGGTCGAGGAGGATGATGTCGTAGTCATAGATTTTGCCGAGATCGATGCCTTCCTCGCCGAGATCGGTCGTATAGATATTGAAGGTTTCCGACCTGAGCATCAACTCGATCGATTGGGCGGTGGCGCTATCGTCTTCAATCAGCAATACGCGCATGTCCGCTAGTTTCCTCACAGGGTGGAGGCTGGAACATTAGCCGCGCACATGGTTAATAAAGGTTGAAATATCAGCGTCGAAATTCGCTTGGCTCAGCGCTCGCCAAGCGGCGATCAGGCGCTCTGCATCTTCGAGTACCTGAGCGTCCGTCCAGCGCCGGTTCGCCGCCTCCTCCTCGGCGGCTTCGCCGCGTTGGTCTTCCTTCGTCGAGCGTTGAAGCCCATAGCTTTTCGCCTAGCGCGACGAGGGACGCCATGACATTTCTGCTACACCTGAGTGATATTTACCATCAGGAGACAGCTGCCCACCAAATCGTCGTATTTGGACGCTGATTGTTGATGTAGATCACAGACCAGCGGGGGATGCGTGAGAAAAAGAGGCTGGATCGCTCATAACAATTTCCCATTCACGGGGCGGATAGCGATCACCGGGAGCGTCAGATGAGTTATTTCACGAACGAGCGGCCGATGCTGCGCATATCGGCCACGATCATTCTGGCATTTGCCTGTGCGGCACCGTTCGTATTGTTATTTTCTGGGGTGGTGGGTTACGGCGTGCGCTCACTCATTCATTGAACGCAGTCGCCCTAGCGACGAACCGCGAAATTTCAGCTTCAGCACGCTTTTTGGTCACCAGCGACGTAGCACTTCAAAGTACCAACTCCGCTCATGGAAAAGGTAGCATGAGAGAGCGTCACTACGATCGTTACGGTAAGCATCGCCGCCACCGTTCCAATCAAAGCTGCAGGCCGTAGCGCCTTGCGTGTCATAAGGCCCCTCCCCCGAGGTTGGCTTCAAGTTATCAATCTACCAAAATCGTTAAGGAGTGGCGACCCCCCTCCAACACCAGAACCACCTGACTCGACTCCCGGGGTAGTTATTCCTATTAAAAGCGCACTTTGTCGTTGCGTGAGCGTACCCGCCCCGGGCTGGGAATTATCCCGTGTCTATCCTCTCCTGCCATCGCGCCCCCGGGAGGCAGAGGAAGATTGGGGGCTGTAGGAACCCGAAGCAATCTCTGACGTTCAGATTTGGCGCTGGCGGTTAAACAAGACATATCCCGTGTGCTCCAGCCGCCCGTAAAGCTCCGCATTAGGCTGCGGAGCTTTTTATTTACCCAAAAACTCTTTCAACGTCATCGCGCTTAAGGTCGGCGCGTCCCGCACGCCGCGTTGCGCGAGTTCAATGATCGTCGAGGCGAGGAGTCGTGTAGCGGGATCGTCGACCAAGCTCAGTTCCAATTTTCCGCACACGGTTTCCAGCGCGACTGACATCTGCCGGATCAGTTCCGGTTCAAATGCTTGACCGGCGAGGAATGGGCGTATTGGCATGACTGTGCTCCCAAAAACCGTATAGACGGAGCACAAGGATGCCTGGGACAGGCGCGCCCTCAACTTGGGCAGGCAAAGGTGTTGGGCTCTGATTCAAGAAATAATCAAGAAGCGCGATAGAGTCCTGTTGGTTTAGGTCAAAAAATTGCTCTTTTAGGCCATGCCCGAACGTCGCTGCCCGCCGCCTTGGACTGTCGAGGAATTGGACGCCCGCTCCTTTCAAACAAATTGAGCTTTGCCGACCGCGATTTGATCAAAATCAAAGTCTCGTTTTTTCAAGGAGGGGTAGGCTTACGAGATCGTGGCAAAAACTCTTGCGAAGCTGACAATTGGTATCGCTGCCCTTGCGGTGGCAACGTGGTTCGGAACTTCATCCAGCCGAGCGGGTGGCGATGCCCCTTGGTGCGCAGTAATAAACATCGGGACAGGCACTGTGTACTGGGACTGCCAATACCCCACATTCGAGGCGTGCTACCATTTGGGTAACATACTCGCCGGTAATCGCGGCTTTTGCAATTTGAACCCGTGGCCGGGACCGTCTCGGGTAGTTCCTTACAAACACCAGAAACGCCACGCGCGATACTGACAAGCGCGCCGGATTGCGGCGAACATCGCCCAAGCTGCCGGAGTTGCTACGCCGGCCAGCATCACCGGGAGGCGACGCCCTTTCCGCGGGCCTAGTTACGAACCTCGCGCGGCCAAGCGGGAACGTCACTGGATCGACGTACTTTCTTTCAGAGCTTATGGCGAAACGGCTCGAGCTGCTCAAAGCCGCGATGCCGCAGATCACGAAGGCCGCTGTCCTCGTCAATCCGAGCAATCCACTATTTGATACAACACTAAAAGCATTGGAGACCGCAGCCAAATCTTTGAATGTTGGATTGCAACAATTCAAAGTGGGCGGTCCGACCGAGTTTGAGGGGGCCTTTTTGGCGATGGCCAAAGAACGTGTCGACGCGGTGGTGATTCAGGAAGACGCCGTATTTGTCAGCAGCACGGAGGCGATTGTCCGTCTCGCATCCATGCAACGGCTACCCTTGGCAGGGAACCACGAACTGGCTGAAGCTGGGGGCTTAATCGGTTATGGGGTGGATTTTCTTGCTATGTGCCGCCGTGCGGCTGTCTTTGTGAGCACAATTCTCAAGGGCGGCAAACCGGCGAGCATTCCAGTCGAACAGGCCACTAAGTTTGCGCTTGTGATCAACCTCAAAACCGCCAAGACACTCGGTATCACCATGCCGCTGCCTTTGATCGGTCGCGCCGATGCGATGATCGAATAACGCGGCAATGTCTGCTTGTGGCCCGACTCCGACGTGCTGCGATGTCTGCCATGAGTCCGCAACCGAGGCATAAGCGGACCTAATGCGGACATCGATTTTCGTCTGAAAATGACCCGATGCGGAAGTCGCGCGGCCGATTTTGCTGTGACGCACAATGCTCTCATTCAAGGGTGTGGTAGGGTATTCCCTTTGGCGAAAGCCGCGGTGGAACGCCGACAGTCGTGCGCATCCCGATGGGTGCGCGGCCGTGCCCGTCGGCACGGCATAATCCCCATTGCGTCTGTCGGCGTTTCGCCTCCGAATTCTTTCTTTTTCTTTCTTCGTAGCCCGGGTGAACGAAGTGAAACCCGGGAACGGCATTGAAGCTCTAAGTCGTTCCCCGGATTTCGCTACGCTCATCCGGGCTACATTTGCGAAGCAGGCTTAAGCGAAGAACAACACGTAGGCGCCACCCCTGCTTTCTCTTTCGCTGAACTTCTTCGCGCTTCACGTGACGATGTTTGACATAACTCGGATGCTCAATCGCGTCGCGAGAACGATGAGACTCATCAAGCGGGGGAGGGGGACCACGCGAAGCGTGGTAGAGGGGGCGTGGGCGTTAGCGCTTCGCTTGCGTCGTAACAATCGTCGATGACGACGCCCCTTCCACCGCGCAAGGGCCACAGCCGACGCTTTGCGCCCCCTCCCCCACTTTTGTACGGGAAGGAAAGAACTGCACATGCGCCTAATCGAAGCCAAAGAACCGGCAGAATTCCTCGGGCGCAGCGCGCGGCGAACGAAAGCCGTTGGCCGGATGGCTGCGATCGCCATAGCCGATCGAGACCGCGCAAAACAGCATCTGCTCCGGCGGCATTTGGACGAACGGACGGACGATGCGATGCATGCGTGCCCAGGATTCCTGCGCGCAAGTATCGAGACCGTGGCCGCGCGCCAGATACATCAAGGCGTGGATGTAGCCGCCGAGATCGGTCCACTGCCCGGGCCCCAGGCGCCGATCGATGGCGATGAACAGCGCCACCGGCGCGTTGAAGAATTCGTAGTTGCGTTTGAATTGGCTAAGCCGCGCCGCGGCATCGGCACGATCGATCTCAAGCGCACCATAAAGCTGCACTCCATGATGCTCGCGGCGCGATTTGTATGGCTCCCACATCGTTTCCGGATAGATCGGATATTCCGCCGCCTCCTGGCGCGGATCGCGACCGGCGATCGAGGCCGCGACTTGCCGTTTGAGGTCGGCGAGCGCCGCGCCGGTGAGCGCATAAACCTGCCAGGGCTGCAGATTGCCGCCAGACGCCGCGCGCGCCGCGCGCACGATCAAGTCGCGCACCAATGCGGGATCGACCGGCGTGTCGAGGAACCAGCGGCAGGAAATTCGCGAGTCGACGGCTGCAAAAATATCCATGGCGCGATCAGTCATAACGCAACTGTCCATGGCAGCGTTTTGCGCGGCAGGTTATCCATCGCCAGACTCCTTGGTGCTTCGTTCTGGGGCTGACTCGCTGGCACGGTCGTATACTATCGGTCGGCAAAGCGCGAATGCGCTTGCCAAAATGCGGGAAATGAGATGGCCGATCAGATGGCGACTGATGCTGCGGTCACGATAGCCGCGCGACTCGACCGGTTGCCGCCGTCGCGGCATACGCGAAGGCTAGTGACCCTGTTGTCGCTCGGCGGCTGGTTCGAATTCTACGATCTGTTCTTCACCGCCTATATCGCGATCGGCCTGTTCAAGGCCGGCATCTTCACCCCGACCACGCAGGGCCTGTTCGACCTCAAAGGCTTTGCCAGTTTCGTCGCCGCGCTGTTCTTGGGCCTGTTCATCGGCACGCTGGCCTTTAGCTGGCTGTCCGACCGGTTCGGGCGGCGCTCGATCTTCACGTTCGCGCTGCTTTGGTACTCGATCGGCGCTTTCATCATGGCGTTTCAAAACACGCCGGAAAGCATCGATCTGTGGCGGCTGATCGCCAGCATCGGGCTCGGCGTCGAACTGGTGAATGTCGATGCCTATGTCTCCGAACTGGTGCCGAAGGAGCAGCGCGGACCGGCCTTCGCCTACAACCAATTCGTCATGTTCACCGCAGTGCCGGTGGTGGCGTTCCTCGCCTGGCAGCTGGTGCCGCAGACGATTCTCGGCCTCGACGGCTGGCGCTGGGTGGTGATCATCGGCTCGATCGGCGCCTTCGTTATTTGGTGGATCCGCCGCAACTTGCCGGAATCGCCGCGCTGGCTCGAGCACCACGGCCGCAGCGCCGAGGCCGACGCCATCGTCGGCGAATTGGAAAGCCGCATTCGCGCCGACGGTGCCACCTTGCCACCGCCGGAAGTGGTCGCTGGCGAGGCGGAGCGCAAGCCTGGCGCCTGGGCCGAGATGTGGAACGCGACCTATCGCGGCCGCACCATCATGCTGGTGATCTATAATCTGTTCCAGACCATCGGCTATTACGGATTCTCCAGTTGGGTGCCGACGCTGCTCATTTCGCAGGGCGTCGAGGTGACGAAGTCGCTGACCTATACGTTCGTGATCGCAATCGCCGCGCCGATCGGCCCGCTGATCGGGGTCTTTTTCGCCGATCGTTTCGAACGCAAATGGCAGATCGCCTGGGCGGCGGCCGGGATCGCGGTGTTCGGACTTCTGTTCGCGCAGCAGACGAGCGCCGCGGGCGTGATCGTCTGCGGGTTGTTGATCACGCTGTGCAATAATTGGCTGTCGTTTTCGTTTCACGCCTATCAGGCGGAACTCTATCCGACCCGTATCCGCGCCCAGGCGGTCGGCTTCGTTTATTCATGGAGCCGGTTTTCCGCGATCTTCTCCGGCTTCATTATCGCGTTCTTTCTTAGCCGTTACGGCACGATCGGGGTGTTCGGCTTCATTGCCGGCGCCATGGCGGTCGTATTCATCGTGATTAGCGGCTTTGGGCCGGCGGTAACCAAACGCCGGCTCGAGGCCATCGCGGCGTGAGCGGAAACGGGCGGCGCGTGTCCCGGGCGCAGCGCCGCATTTTCATTTCCGTCGCCCTTCGAGGCTCGCTACGCTCGCACCTCAGGGTGACGGAAAACATCCATAAAAACTGGGCAAGCTGTCGCGACCCTACTTTCCTTCTAACGTATTGACCGCGTCCCAATCGTGAGCTGGCGGATGCGCCAATAATTTCTTGGCGCGCTGCAGAAGAATTGCCGAAGCCGGATCGGCGCCGGCGACCGGCGCCAGCGCCGCGATGCAACCGGCAAAATCGCGCGCCCGCCAGCATGCCAGTGCGTGCCGATAGGCGGCCGCTAACACTTTCTGTTCGGGAGTTTCTTGGCCATGACGCGCCAGCGGCTCATAGATACCGATCGGCTCATCGCGACCCTGGACGCGAATCGTGTCGAGCTCGCGCCAGGCAAAGCTGGCCGCCGCGCGATCGAACGTGCTCTCGGCCGCCATGATCGAGGTGCCGAAATACTTGTTGGCGCCCTCAAGCCGCGAGGCGACGTTCACGGTGTCGCCCACCACCGTGTAATTGAAGCGCTGCCGCGAACCGATATTGCCGACCAAAGCGTCGCCGGAATTCAATCCGATCCGCTGGCGCAAGCTGAAACGCTGCCATTCGGTCGGATCGCGGTTAAGCTTGTCGAGCCGCTCGCGGCAGTGCAAGGCGGCGTTGACCGCATTCGCCGCATGATCCGCATCGTCAAGCGGCGCGCCGAATACCGCGACAATCGCGTCGCCGATATATTTGTCGACGAAACCGCCGTGCTCTTGGATGATGTCGGTCATTGCCGACAGATATTCGTTCATGAATTTAACCAGATCGGGCGGCGTCAGCGCCTCGGAAATCGACGAGAAACCGGCGAGATCGGAGAAGAACACGGTGACGTTGCGGGTTTCGCCGCCGAGCTCTGGCGGCTTGTTCGCCGCGACCATTTTCTCGATCACGGCCGGCGCCAGATACAAAGCGAAGCTCTTGCGCAGAAAGCGGCGGTCTTTATCGGCGACCAAAAACCGGAATCCGGTCGCGGCGCCGAGACTGGCAAGCCCGGCCGCCAATGGTTCGATCAATGGCAGCGACAATGCATGGGTGAAGGCGAGCACAGCGCCGCTCGTCCAAACAACGGCCAAGGCCAGAGCGACAAAGACGGCGGCAACGAGCGGCAACATCAAGGTTGCGGCTGCGGTCAGCGCGGCGAGCGCCATCGAAATTACGACGCGGCCGAGCCGGCCAAGTTCGGCCAGAGGCTCCCCGCGAATGAGGTTATTGACCGCTGTCGCGTGGGTATAGACGCCGGGAATGGAGTCGCGGGCAAATACGGTGCTCGGCGGCGGCGCCGGCAGTACGCAGCGCGGACCGACGGGATTTTCCGGTGCGGTAGCGAAACGCTTCGAGGTGACCTGACGATCCTCGACGTCGAGCACGGTGGCGATGAGGACGACCTTGCCGTCGAAATGCCGGCGGAAGAATTCACCATCGCCTTTCTCGTTGCAGGCGCGCAGATCGGCGAGCGCGAAGGTCGGAATTGCTTCGCTGCCGCCATCGAAATTGAGCGCAATCGTATTGGGGACAGCAGCCGGAACACGATATCCGGAAATGAGATTTGGCGCCGTGCCGAGCGCGCGCGCTGCAAGCTCGACCGCCATCGATGGTTGCGGCGTGCCGTCGATAACGACGCTCAGCGGAATGCGCCGGACCACGTCGTCCGGGTCGTTATAGATGTTCAACGAGCGAATGTTGTCGCCTTGGCCGACCGCGATGCGCTGACCTGGCGCCGGCATGATCGGAAAATCGCGATGTTGCGCCTCGCCGAGGACCAGTTTGCCGGCATGGGCGCCGAGCGCCAGCGCGCGCAGGAAATCGCGGTCAAACCCGCGCAGCTTGCCGCCGAGCGTGCCGTCGCCGAACGGAATTTCGGATTGCTCGATCGAGGTCGGAAATACGATGTCGAAGCCGACCACCTTGGCGCCGCCGGCAATGATCGCGCTCAGTACCCGGGCGATTTCCGGCGTCCAGGTTATCGCCGGCGTGCCGACGAAGGGCTGCGTGCGATAGGTTTCCTCATCGAGCGCGACGACGACGGCCGGCGAGGCTTGCGGCTCGTGCATATTGCCGAAGACGCGCCAGCGCAGCGCGGTGAGGAGATCGATCGACAGGCCGTGCAGCCGATCGAGCGGCGGCGCCAAGATCAACAAGCCAGCCAATACGGCAATAACAAGAGCAGCACCCGCATCCCGAAGCCGTGCCGATCCGGTCATCATCCGCCAGATTCGCCGCTGTTAATTTCGCGCTTGCAGGCGCGCCAACCGTCCCGCAAGCGGCACGTCGCCAGGTTTCGCATCGGGATCGATCTTGAACACGATCTCCTGCCCGGCCAATTTGGCGCGGTAGATTCCGCCGGCAGCGAGCGCTACGCCGGCTTTGGCAAAGTCCAAGAACGCGCCGCGGACCAGCTGTTGATCGGTAACGGCGATCTCATGCCGCTCGCCGGGTTGGTCGAGACGTTCGACTACAAGCCTGCCGCCCGGGCGCAGCTCAAAAACTGGCGACAGTCCATACAACGTGAATTGCGGATGCGGGACCGCGGCGGCCGCCTGCCGGCTTGGCACTTGGCGAAACACCATGGCGCCGCTTTTGCCGGCGAGCTCGGCCGAGAGCATCATCTTGCCGCCTTCGCACGCGATTTTCGCACGCACCACTTCGCCGCCTGCAACTTCGCTTTGATCGGCGCCGACCGTCACGGTTCCGCCCGTTATGGTTTCGCGCCAGCACGATTTCAAATAACCGAGCACAATGCGGTCATGGGTGCCGAGACGGATCACCTGGCCTGGCTCGACGTAATCCATGAATTGGACTCCCGCGACTCCGCCGCCGACCTCTTCAACGACCGCCGACGGCGTCTGCGCCACTGCGGCCGAAACCAGCATGCCGGCAGCTTGCAGAACCATGGCGAAGATGCCGTTCATCGGATTTGCCCCTCAATGCTTATTGCCTCGCGGCACAGTTCAATACGCGGTCTTATTGATCTCCCCGGAACTCGTGACGTACCAGCGCTCGCTGATCAAAGGTTTACCGGCGAGCCGATCGGCGAGCCAATCGGCAACCAGGATCGGCGGAAACGGGCCGAGATTCGCGGCGGGCACATTGCCGACCGAATGGCGCGATTCCTGATAAACCACCATCTGCTTTGGGCCCTTGAGCGCCGCCATCAGGCGCTCGGAATATTCGAGCGGGCTCAACTCTTCCGCTTCGCCGGCAACGCAAAGATACGGTACGCGGATTTTTTCGGCATGACCTTGCCACGTGATGGTCTTGCGCAATTCGTCGAACTCGCCCTCGTCGGTGATGCCACACATAAACATGAATCGCTTTTTGAACGTCGGCGAGGCTTCCTGGAAGATCGTGTGGCCGCCCGGCTCATGGCACACCGACATCACCGCGCAGGCTTTGATGCGCGGCTCGTTGCCGGTGAGCACGGTGCCAAACAGCGAGCCGAAGCTCGTCCCCGCCACGCCGATCCGCGCGGCATCGAGCTCCGGCCGCGCTGCGATCCAATCGACCAGCACCGGACCGGTGGCGATCCAGTTCTCCATGCTGAAATGAAGCCCAATCAGCGGCGCTTCGTACTGTCCCGGCCCGTCGACCGCCAATACCGCCATGCCGCGATTGAGATATTTGTCGCCGTACAGCGCGACCTGAATCTCTTTGTAGCTGTCCATGCCGGGAATAGCGATCACCACCGGCAAGCGGCCACCGCTATAGTTCGGCGGCAGATGCAGCCAGGCCGGAATCGCTTTGTCCTTAAACGGCACCCACACCGCCTCGACGTGATGATCCGCGAGCGCGGCATATTTGGCGTAACATTCACGCTTCTTGTTGTTGTAGGCGATATTGGTCTCGTCGTTCTCGTCGTACGGCCATTGCGCCGCGCCCCAATGCACGGCAGCCATGAAGAAGTTGTCTCGCGCGGTGACTTTGCGGTCGGCTTGCGCCGCGGCATTGGCCTTGGCCTCGCGGCGGCGCGCGACGGCGGCAAAGGCCGGGGCGATATCAGCCATCTTTTTCACCCGCTCGCGAATGCCGGCGAAGTCGGCATTGGCTTCGATGCCGCAAGGCAGATGGATGTACAGCGAGCGCGGCTGGTCCCAATCGATGCCGTTGGCGCGGATGATGTTGTCAATGAGCCAGCGCTGCTCGTCGAAACGGCGCACCCGCGGCGGGCCGCGTCTGTCGAGAACGGGCGGAAAGCCTTGCTGCGGGCGGTTCATGCGCTCCCTCCGATTGGCGGACGGCCGGCAAAAGCATCCGGCAGCCACTTACGGCAGCATTATCGGCGCGGCGCGTGCCTTGTTGTCAACGAGGCTATGATTATGATCGCCGCGCCTACAGAACGGCGCGGAGCGGCGCAAAATGCCGTTGCACCGCGCCGAGTTGGGCCACTCCCGCTACTTTGTCACTTTCAGCAAAGGATAAAGCCAATCTCATGAAGCTCGCCGTTCCGGATATGATCTCGAATTCGTATTTCCCGGCCGAGGCCGCAGTCGCGCTTGGATTTTTCCGCGCCGAAGGGCTCGACGTCTCGCTCGAACTGATTTTTCCAGTCGATAAGGCTTACGCTGCGCTGCGTGACGGCGCGGTCGATTTCGTCGGCGGCTCGGCGCATTCGGCGCTGGCGGCCTTTCCGGATTTCCGCGGCGTCAAGCTGATCTGCGCGCAAGCGCAGGGCATGTACTGGTTTCTGGTGATGCACGCCGATCTGCAAGCCAAACGTGGCGACGTTTCCGTCGTCAAAGGCCGCCGCATCGGCGCCGCGCCATGGGTCGACAAAGGCCTGCGCGGGCTCCTCGACGAAGCCGGAATTGACCTCGCGCGGGATAGTGTAACGATCGCGCCGGTTCCCGGCGCCGCCGGAGCCGGTATCAATTTCGGCCTGACCGCGGCCAAGGCGCTCGAAGAGCGCAAGATCGACGGCTTCTGGGCCAACGGCATGGGCGCCGAAGTGGCGGTACGCCGCGGCGTCGGCACAATCGTGCTCGATGTGCGGCGCGGCGACGGCCCGAAAGCTTGCTTCAACTTTACCGCAGCGACGATCGCAACAAGCGATGCACTGATCGCGCGCACGCCGGAAGAAGCTGCCGCCGCCGTACGCGCGATTGTCAAGACGCAAGCGGCCTTGAAGGCCAATGTCGCGCGCGCCGCCGACGTCGGGAAAAAACTTTTTCCGCCGTCAGAGGCAGCGCTGATCGTCGAGCTTATCCAGCGCGACCTGCCCTATTACGACGCCGCGCTATCGCCTGACTTCGTGCATGGCATGACCGACTTCGCGCGGCGGCAAGGGCTACTCGCGGAGCAAGTGGCTTATGCCGATGTCGTGGCGACGCAATTCGCGCCGCTGTGGCGCGCTTGATTTGTTATTCTTAGCCCGCGCTCGGCCGCTCGGTGCCTTTGACAAACATCCGGTAGCCCGAGCGTACATTGGGCCAATAATCCCAGATAGCATAATGCTGGGTGCAGCGATTGTCCCAGAATGCGATCGAATGCGGTGTCCAGCGGAAACGCATGTTCCAGTGCGGCCGCGCGATATGATCGTAAAGGAATTCCAACACGCCACGGCTTTCAGTCGGTGGCACTTCGTTGATGTGGCTGGTGAACTCGCGATTGACGAACAGCGCCTTGCGGCCGCTTTCCGGATGCCGAATGACGATGGGGTGAGCGGCGACCGGATAGACATCGGCGTTCTTGTCAAAGCCGCGCGAGCCGTCATGCGTCGCGGTCTTGCCCTCCAGATACGCCTTCATCGAGGGACTCAATTCCTCGTAAGCCTTGTACGCGGAGGCAAACATCGTGTCGCCGCCGCCATCGGGCGGAATGATTTCCTGGTACAGCACGCTGTACATCGGCGGGATTTCGGCACAGCTCTGATCGGAATGCCATTCTTCGCCGGAGACGCGCTTTGAGCTGGCGTCGAAATATTGCTTACGAATGGCCGGATGTCCCGGCACCGTCTTCGATGCAGTGCCTTTGCCGCCGACATGAATGTGCGGTTCGCCGAAATAGCGCACCAGGTGTTCGTGCGATTCGAAATCGATCTTCTGATTGCGGAAGAAAATGACGCCGTGCGCGATAATGGCGTCGTGCACTTCATCCACTTGGCGGTTGGAAAGCGGCCGCGTCAGGTCGATATTGCCGATCTCGGCGCCGATATGCGGCGCACAGGGCGTGACGCTGATGGTGTCGTATTCCCGGATTTGGCTCATGACACGTATGAAGATGGCGCTTGTGTAAAGGGGCGATCCGAAGCTCGTTAGATCGTAGTTGACTGTTGGCGGGAATGCCAGCCGCGCGCCGGGAATGGCGCTTAGAAAGCCCCCGCATGGAACTGAAAGCGCTGCGTCACGTCGTAGTTCTGCTTCGCAATCGGGTAAGCGTAATCGACGCGGATCGGGCCAAACATTGAATCCCAGATCAGGCTGGCGCCGATCGAAGAGCGCAGCGCCCGGGAATTGGCGATCTGCTGCGCCGGCGACAGCGAGGTTGCAAGGCTTGGCACCGTCGAGGCGTTGGTCGCCCATAAGCTGCCGGTATCGGAGAACAGCGCGATCTTGAGCTGCGCATCCGGCGGCACGAACGGCATCGGCGCTTGCAGCTCCGCCGAGGTGGTCCAATAGATGTTGCCGCCAAGATTATCCATGGTCGTGCCGGGCGTGATATCGCGCGGCCCGAAGCCGTTCGGCGCGAAGCCGCGCACCAGTTGCGGCCCGCCGAAGAAGCCGCTTAGCAGGGGCAATTGCTGGCCGCCCCATGGCGTGACATAGCCGCCTTGCGCGCGGACCACGCCGACCAGATCGCCGACGATCGGATGATACAGGCGGACATCTTCGGTGTTTCGCGCAAATTTTGCCGCGCCGCCGAACCCGGCGACTTCGTTGTTGGTCCGCGCCCAAACGCCGGTCGTCGGATCTTTAGGATTGTCCAGCGTACTGTAAGTTACGCCATTGCCGACGGAGGATACCCAATAAGCGCCCGCCTGCGCCGCCTGCTGGATCGGCACCGAAACCCTGCCGATCGCCGGATTAAGCGAAACGCCTTGATTGTAGATCGAGTAATTCCAGTTTACGCTAAGATTGTCGGTGATCGGCGTGCCGGCGGAAAACTTGGCGCCATAAAGGCTGGTGTTGAACGCCTGGTTGGAATTGGCGAAGGTTTGTCGGCCGAATAATTCAGCGCCCACTGCGAGCCGCTGACCGAGAAACCACGGATCGGTGAAAGCGAGATCGAAGCCCCTGGCATATTGGCCATAGGTGACCGACGCTTTGGCAATGTTGCCAGTGCCGAGAAAATTCGTATCGCTGATGGTTACTTGACCCAAAAAGCCGTCGCTTGTCGAATAGCCGCCCGACACCAAGAAATTACCGGTCTGCTGTTCCTCCACCGCAACATCGAGCACGACGCGATCCGGCGCCGAGCCGGGCACGGCGGCGATTTTCACCGATTTGAAATAGCCAAGCGCTTTGAGGTGGCGTTCGCCCCGATCGATCAGCGCCCGATTGTAAGCGTCGCCTTCACCGACGTCGAATTCGCGGCGGATGACCGCGTCGTGCGTCTTGATGTTGCCGTGGATTTGGATGCGCTCGATATAGGTCCGCCTGCCCTGCTCGATGCGGTACGAAATGTCGATCAGCCGGCGATCGGCGCGGCGTTCGCTGTGCGGAACGA
>DASZCJ010000298.1:0-6259 GCA_035943155.1 Xanthobacteraceae bacterium
CCCGGATCGCCACCGGAGACAACGGCGACATTGGCGCCTTGCGCGGCGTGGCGGAGCGCGTCACGCGCACGCGCGGCCTCTTCGCGGTTGTCGGACGGATGGCGGCTCTGGCCAGCACGCGCCAGCACGCGGTCGAGATAAGACCCATAGCCATAAAGCGATTGCGCGTCGGCCAAGGCGCTGGTGGCCTCCGCAGTGAGATAATGGGGGTCGCCGGGTCCCAGGCCGATCACGGCGAGGCGCCCGCTTATGGCCGCCCTCATGACTGGCCTCGCGGACGCTGTTCCCAGCCCGGCACCAACACCACGGCGAAATACGGGGCGTCATCGTCGGTCTTGGCGGCAAGCGGGATCATCTTTTCTGCGGCCATCGTGCCGCGCTCGACATAAATCGCGCGCGGCAGCCGACCACTGCGTTCAAGCGCGCGCCGCAATTTCGGCAGATGGCGGCCGACCTTCATCACCACTGCGGCATTCGCGTCCGACAGGCGTCGAACCAGCTCATCTTCCGCCAGCGTTGCCGGCAGCACGGTGAGCACGTCATCGCCCTGAGCGATCGGCTCTCCTGCCGCCGACCAGCAGCCCGACATTCCGGTGATGCCGGCAATAACTTCCGTCGCGAAACGTGGCGCGAGCCGCGCATGCAGATGCATGTATGAGCCGTAGAACAATGGATCGCCTTCGCAAATGACGGCAACCACGCGCCCAGCTTGCAAATGCTTCGCAATCTCGCCGGCGGCACGCGAATAGAAATTCTCGATCGCGTCGCGATAACCGGTGCTGCATTTCGGCAGCTCGGTCGTGACCGGATAATCAAGCGGCAGTTCAACGATGCCGACGCGCAAGTGCTGTTCGGCGATGGCGCGTGAATGACTCGGATTTCCCGCCTTGGCGAAATACGCGATCACATCGGCTTGGTGCAGCGCGCGCGTTGCCTTGAGCGTCATCAGTTCTGGATCGCCGGGGCCGACGCCAACGCCGATCAACTTGCCGGCATTCGCTGCGCCAACCATGCTCATAGCCCCGGCCTCGCCAAGGCATTAATGGCGGCAGCGGTCATGGCGCTGCCGCCGATGCGGCCGCGCACGATCAAAAACGGCACCCCATCCGCTTTGTCGGCGAGCGCTTCCTTTGATTCCGCGGCGCCGACAAAGCCAACCGGAATGCCGATGACCGCTGCTGGCTTCGGCGCGCCGGCCTCCAATAATTCGAGCAGTCGGAACAGCGCCGTCGGCGCATTGCCGATCGCGACCACCGCGCCAGGAAGACGATCCAGCCACAAATCGAGCGCCGCCGCCGAGCGGGTGGTTTTGGCCGTTGCGGCAAGGGCCGCACTGCGCGGGTCATTGAGCGTGCAGATTACTTCGTTGCCCGCCGGCAAGCGCGCGCGGATGATGCCGCGTGCGACCATTTCGGAATCGCACAAGATCGGCGCGCCGGCGGTCAGCGCGCCGCGCGCCGCGGCAACCAGATTGCCGGAGAAGACGATATGCTGCGCCACCTCGACCTGACCGCAGGCATGGATCATACGAACAGCAATCTCGGCCTCTTCCGGCGTGAAGCGCGACAGGTCCGCCTCGGCTCGGATGATGGCGAAGGATTGATGATAGATCGCTGCGCCGTCGCGCAAATAGCCAGCCGCTTGCGCTGTCGCGCGCTCAGACATGGTCGGCTCCATGGTTGGCTCCACGGTTGGCGCGATGGCTGGCTCCACTGGCGGCGGCGGCGCGACGTTCGCACAAATATCGTGCGACGGCAGCGGGCAACTCGCCCGCTGGTCCCGTCGCGAATGGCGCATCGCGCGTGGAGCCATTTGCTATTAAAGCGCAATGGTCGACCGTACCAACCATGGTGAGAGACGCGGTGCCGGCATGGGCGCAGCCTTTGCCGCAGCCGGAAATGTGAAGCGTCGATCCGTCGCCGAGATAGGGCGCCGCAGCGGCGACGATGCGCGGCGCTAAAGCGCGTGCGGCGATATGGCCGGAGAAGCATAACGGCGCACCGGCGCAGGCAATGACATGCCGCCGCGGATCGCTAGCTCGGGTGACAAAACCGAGTTGGCCGGCAGCGGCGAAAAAAGTTTTTGCGTCTTGCGGCCTTAGTCCGATCGCCAGCAGCGCCCGGTTCGGCGCAGTGCGCATGCCGCGCGCTCCGGCAGCCGCCGCCACACCGGTGAGCTTTTCGAGCAGGCTTGCCTCGGCATGACCGAAGGCGAGGCCGATCCCGCAGGCAAGCGCGCCGTTGCGCAACGGGTGCAGTCCGATCGGGTCTTTGGATTGGCGTGGCGCCAACTTAGCATCGGGAGTGTTTGCTCCGTCCCGATCGAATTGCGTCGTGGGCGTGCCGACCGCAAACGCCAGCGCATCATGAAATGCGGTTGCGCCCTCCACGGCGATTACCTCGCGTGCGCGCACGCTGCGTCCGCGCTGCGCCAACACAGAAATCAGCCGCAACGCGGCTTCGAGCGCTGCTTCCGGGGTGATCAGTCCAAGATTGACGGCGTTTACCGCATCGCCGCCGACGCCGATGCGCAGCGCGGGCTTGCCGTTTACTAATTGCGCGCTGAGGCGGAAATCGGCTGCGACATGTGCAAGATTGAATGGCCCGCCGCCATCGATGGTCACGGACACCTTAGGATCGAGCCGCTCCGCGAACGATTGTTGCGCCAGGGCGCCGCGCAATGTGGCGGCAAGTGCCGCGACATCAAAAATGTCTTCGGCGTCGAGTCCGGCGAGCGGATTGCACAGGACAGGCACGCCATCCGCGGCGGCTATGTCGAGCGCGGCGATCTCACTGGCGAATTTAGGCGCGGAGCCGGCATTCAAGCCGCGTATCTGGATGCTGCCGCGCGCGGTGATCTCGATAATGCCGTTGCCATGGCGCTGCGCTGCCGCGCACAGCGCGGCGAACGCGTCGAGCGCAATAGTGCCGGTTGGCATAAGACGGACCAGCAAACCGTCGCCGGTCGGCAACGGCCGCGACAGGCCCGGGCAGACGCCGCGCCGCTCCGGAAAACTGTGGTTCATATGCGCGGTCATGTCAGTGCTTCGGTAGCGGCGTCGGCGCGCAGCCTCGCCAGGGCAGCATCGACGTCATTGCGATGCGGGTGCCAAAAGCCGCGCCGCCGCGCCGCGTCGAGCCGTGCGCCAATCGCCGCGGCGGCCGCTGGATTTTCGCGCAACAGAAAATCGCGCACGGCGGCATCCTCGACATAGGCGGCGTGCAGGAGATCGAACAATTCGCTGGCCACCGCATCGGTGGTTTCGGCAAAATTCACCAGCCGATCGACAGTCTCGGCAAGCTCGGCAGCGCCGCGTGGGCCGTGCCGCATCTGGCCGGCGATGAAGCGCGGATTGACCGCCCGCGCCCGGATAATGCGCGCCAGCGCCGCCGATAACGACCGCGCCCGCGGCCGCTGCGGATCGGTCGTATCGAGCATGACAATATCGGCCGCGCGGCCCAGCATTTGCGCCGCCGCGGCAAAGCCGCCGACAAAAGCGGCGTCCTCGGCGCCCTCCAGGAGATCGCGGCCGGGATCGTCGCCGACATGAATGAGCATGTCAGCGCCGGCGACGCGCGCGGCAAAAGCGCCGGGTGCCGCGCTGGCCTGACCTTCGGCGCCGCCATAAGCGTGCGAGGCTGCGGCAAGATAGGCAGCGCCGATGTCGTCGCGGCCGGCATCGCGGCCCAGCAATTCCTCGGTACCCGCGCCGTAGGCACCCGGCGCCGTGCCGAAGATGCGGTCAAGGCGAAGCATGTGCTTGTCGTTGCTTCTGCCATTGCCACGCGCGGCGGCGAGCGGATTATCCTCCTCATCCTCTTCTCGCGCTGCGACCGCCTGTACCGCGGCGTCAATCAATGCGAGCTGCGCCGGAAATAGATCACGAAACAATCCGGAAACGCGCCAGGTGACATCGACGCGGGAACGCCCGATCACGGCGATCGGCAACACTTCGACGCCGGTGACGCGCCCGGTGGCGTGCTCCCAAATCGGCCGGCAGCCCATGAGCGTAAGCCCTTGCGCTATTTCTTCGCCGCCGGTGCGCAACGTGGCGCTGCCCCATAAATCGATCACTGCGGCGCGCGGCGGCTCACCGTGATTTTGCAGATGCGCCCGCACCACTTCGGTCGCGGCAAGGCGACCGATTTCCATCGCGGTCGGCGTCGGCAGTGTCCTTGGATCGGCAGTAAACAGATTGCGCCCGGTCGGCAGCACGTCGCGGCGGCCGCGTGCCGGCGAGCCGGCCGGTCCGGCTGCGATGCGGCGGCCGTCGAGAGCGGCGATCAGCGCAGTGCGCTCGGCCGCGGCGCTGTCACGCCAAGCAGGATCGTCCTGGCCGTTCGGCGCGCGGCCGTAAATATGCTGGCCGTCTTTGACGGCGAAATCCTTAAGATCGCACAGCCAGGCATCGATCCGCTTGAGCGCTTCGTCCGCGCTGGTTGCGGCAGCGACTCCGGCCTCGCGCGCCAAGCCGCTGCGCTGCGCGGTCTCGATGATCAAACTGACGAGCCGTTCGCGGCGGCGGCGATCAAGGCCGTCGGCCTGGGCGTATTCGTCGAGCAAGAGTTCAAGCTGATGCGCCGCGCCACTCGGTCCGCCCGCGGTCAGGGGCGGCGGCAGATGGCCGATGGTCACGCCGGCGATGCGCCGTTTGGCCTGCGCCGCCTCACCGGGATTGCTGACGATGAATGGATAAATCACCGGCAATGCCCCGGTGACGATTTCCGGAAAGCACGCTGCGGTCAGCGCCACGGCCTTGCCAGGCAGCCATTCGAGCGTGCCGTGCGCGCCCATATGGATAAGCGCATCGGCACGCATGAAATGTTGCAACCATAGACCGAAAGCGACCAGCGCATGACGTGGCGGCAATTGCGGATCGTGATAATCCGCGCGCCGCTGCGAGGCACGGCCACGATCGGGCGGCAGCGCCACAAGGACATTGCCGAACCTTTGCGCGCGAAAACGGAAGACGCCGTCGTGCATGTCGGGATCGTCGGCCGGATCGCCCCACGCATCGTAGATTTTTTCAGTCGCGCCGCGCGGCACATCGGCAAACAAACGCACATAGTCTTCGAGCGTGAGGACCGCATCGCCCGTGCCGTGCGCTAGCCCATCAAGCAAAGCGCGCGAGGTCTGCGGTGCGCCATTGACGATGTAGCCGGCAGCCGCAAGGTCGGTGAGCACTGCAAGCACGCTTGCCGGGACGTCCAGCCCGACTGCATAGCCCGCGCGATCTTTCGCGCCCGGATAATCCGGCATCAGGATCGCGACGGCGCGTTCGCACCGCGGCCGGCGCGCGAGCCTCACCCAGGCGGCGATGCGGTCTGCGGCGATATCAACGCGATCAGCTTCGGGGCGGCTGGCAAGCGCGGTGAAAGCAAGTTCCTGGCTCGGGGGAAGCGTGTCCTTAAACGCGACAATGCCGGTCAGCACCCGGCCATCCAATTCCGGGAGCACCACGTGCATCGCCAGATCGGCCGCGCCCAGCCCGCGCGAACTATCTTGCCAGGCCGCGCGCCTGGTGGTGGCGCTAACCACTTGAAACACCGGAACGCCCGGACAATCGAGGGCGGAGACGGCATCGCTGGCGTTTCCTGCGGCAAAGCCGGTCATGGTGACGATGGCTGCCGGTGTGAGCCGCTCGAAAGCGTCGCGGAGAAAAGCCGCTGCTTCGGTATCCTTCAGACTCGTGACAATCAGCGGCGCGGCGGCGAGGCCGCGCACCGCCAAAGCCGCGCACAGTGCATCAACCGGCGCGGTGTCGCCCGCCAGCAGCATCGCGCGATAAAAAATAATCGGCACGATTGGACTATTTGGCGTGAATGTCTGCATCAGACGTTCGAACGGAACCGCGCCTTCGCCCGGCAAATAGCCGGCAAGCCGCGGCACCGCCGCGGGTTCGTGCGTTGGCAGCATGTGTCCAGCGTGGCGCGCCAGCCGGCGCAGAAGGGCGCGCATATTGGCAAGCCCGCCTTCACGGAAATAGCGCAACAGCGCGTGCAACTCATCTGGTGGCAGGCTCGAAGCAGCATCGAGCCGCGGATCGTCGCGATCTTCGCCGGGCAGCACCGCGAGCGCGGCGCCGCGTTCGCGCGCCAGGGACGAAAGCCGCTCGACACCATATTTCCACCAATCAAGCCCGCCGAGCAGACGAACCAGGATCACTTTGGCGTGGGCGCCGACGCGGTCGATCCATAGATCAACGGACATCGGGTGACGCAAATCGCGCAAATGCGCCAAGCGCAGGCTCGGCAGCACC
>DASZCJ010000299.1:0-3152 GCA_035943155.1 Xanthobacteraceae bacterium
GGCCAGATTGACAGGCCCACACATCGAAATCTATCACTAAGGCATCGATGGTCCCTCGATGAGGGTGAATAGGGAATGCGGTGCGGCCGCGCATGCGCGACGGCCAAATCCGCAGCTGCCCCCGCAACTGTGAGCGGGAAGTCTTGTCCGGTTAAGCCACTGGCGCATAGCAAGCGCCGGGAAGGCGGGGCGAGGCGACGATCCGCGAGCCAGGAGACCTGCCATCGGCCGTGTCGACGCGACAAACACGGGTCGGGGTGCACCTGTGGATGATCTGAAAGACGAAAGTCTTTTGGTCCTCGCTCGCGCCGACGGCAGGTTAGGCGAGGACCGTACGTGCTCAATCATCTGAGATCGGCGCTCGACGATGCGTCGCCCCATCAAGGGCGCAAGATCGCCGCGATTTACGTCCTGTTGTTCGCTGCCAATGCGGTCGTCTGGACTTGGGCTTTTATCGCGCTGTCCGGTCACCCGACGCTTCTCGGCACCGCAATGCTCGCTTATGTGCTGGGGCTGCGTCATGCCGTCGATGCCGATCACATCGCCGCCATCGACAATGTGGTGCGCAAGCTCATGCAGGAAGGCAAACGGCCGGTCTCAGCCGGATTGTTCTTCTCGCTCGGACACTCGCTGGTCGTCGCGATCGCCGTCGCCGTGATTGTCGGAACGGCTTTCGCCCTGCAGGGCCGGCTTCACCCATTCAAGGTGATTGGCAGCGTGATCGGCACCGGCACATCGGCATTTTTCCTGCTCGCCATTGCAGCCGTCAATCTGATCATTTTACGCGGTGTATGGCGGAGCTTCCAGCGCGCGCGGCGCGGCGAAGCGGTTGCCGAGCACGAGCTCGATCAATTGCTCTCTGGCCGCGGCTTGTTAGCTCGGATCTTCCGGCCGCTGTTTCGCATGGTGACGCGAAGCTGGCACATGTTCGCGCTCGGCTTTTTGTTCGGATTGGGCTTCGATACCGCGACGGAAATCACGCTCTTCACCGTCGCCGGCAGCCAAGCCTCCGACGGCTTGAGCTTTGGCACGGTAATGATCTTTCCAGCGCTGTTCGCCGCCGGAATGACACTCGTCGATACCAGCGATAGCGTGCTCATGGTCGGCGCTTATGGCTGGGCGTTTCTCAATCCGATCCGCAAGATTTGGTACAATCTGACGATCACCGCAATTTCCGCCCTGGTCGCGATGCTGATCGGCGGCATCGAGGCGCTGGGTCTTCTCGCCAGCAAGCTCGAGCTGGCCGGCGGCTTCTGGGATATGGTCGGCAGGCTCAACTCTGGGCTCGCCGGTTTCGGTTACGTCGTCATCGCAATTTTCGTAGCCAGCTGGATTGTCTCCTTGCTGATCTACCGCTGGAGCGGCCTTGGCCGCATCGTCGTTGAGCGCGCGTGAGGCAACTCCATGTCCGAAACCCGATTGCCGGTTGTCTATGTTTGCATCACCTGCCGGCGCGCCGGCGAGCCGGAGGCCGAGCCATCCGAGCCACGTCCCGGCGCGCTGCTTGCCGCGGCAACCGAACGGGCGGCGGATGGAACCGAAGTCGAGGTGCGGCGGCTGCGCTGCCTGGCCAATTGCACGCGCGGACCGAGCGCCGCCATGCGTTGCAACGGGTCATGGACCTACGTCTTCGGCGGGCTCGATACCGTCAATGCCGGCGCGCTGATCGAAGGCGCAAAGCTTCTTGCCGGCGCCAGTGATGGCATTCTGCCGTGGCGCGGGCGCCCCGAAATTCTCAAGCGCGGTTTGATCGCGCGAATTCCGCCAATTGATTTTGTGGAGAGCGATCTATGAACGGCGCAATTGTCACCCAGCTCGCGCGCGTGCCCTGTACCATCGTCACCGGCTTCCTTGGCGCCGGCAAAACGACCTTGATCCGCCACGTTTTAGCGAATCCGCAAGGCCGGCGGCTTGCCGTGATCGTCAATGAATTTGGCGACGTCGGCATTGACGGCGAAATTCTCAAAGGATGCGGCGTTGCCGCCTGTCCGGAAGACAATATTTTCGAACTCGCCAATGGTTGCCTGTGCTGCACCGTGGCGGATGAATTCCTGCCCGCGCTCGATGCTATTCTTGCCAAGGACGGCATCGATCATATTGTGATCGAGACCTCCGGCCTCGCTCTGCCAAAGCCGCTCGTGCAAGCCTTTCATTGGCCGGCGATCAAAAATCGTGTCACCGTTGACGGCGTCGTGGTGGTCGTCGACGGCGCCGCGCTTGCCGATGGCCGCGTCGCAGCCGACCTCGATGCACTCAAGCGCCAGCGCGCGGCCGACAGCGCGCTCATGCACGATGACCCAGTCGAAGAGGTGTTCGAGGATCAAATCGCTTGTGCTGACCTCGTCGTGCTGAACAAGCGCGATCTGCTTGATGAAGACGGGCTCATCCGAGCGCGTGCGGCGATCGCGGACGCGCTGCCGCGCAGCGTCAAAGTGCTCACCGCCAGCGGCGGCAAGGTCGACCAAACGCTGCTGCTTGGACTGGGAATCGGGACCGAAAACGACATCGACAACCGCGGGACCCGCCACGACGCCGAGGCGGAACATGATCACGACGATTTCGACAGCTTCGTCGTCCCGCTCGATGAGATTGCCGACCCTTCAGGACTGGTCGCGCGTGTTGGCGCGCTCGCCGAACGCTTCGACGTGCTGCGTGTGAAGGGCTTTGCCGCGGTCGCGGACAAACCGTTGCGGCTTCTGGTGCAAGCGGTCGGGGCGCGCGTGACGCATCAATTTGATCGCCCCTGGAACGGCTCTGAGCAGCGCCAGGGGCGACTCGTGGTGATCGGCCTCAAAGGCCTGGACCGCGCTGCGATAACGGACGCACTGCGTGCCTAAATTTGGTTGAGGTGAGCGATGCATCTGCTCACGACAAGTTCGACCAACCTCGACGACATCGTCGAAGCGGTCGACCTCGGCCAGCCACCGGGCGACATCGCGATTCTATCCTTTGCCGATAGCGATCTCGCCGCTCTTGCCGCGGCATGGCAGGCCGAACGCGCGGTGCTGCCGAGCTTGCGCCTGGCGCATTTACGCGATTTGCGTCACCCGATGTCCGTCGATCTATGGATCGATCGCGTCGGCAGCCACGCCAAAGTGATCTTGGTTCGCCTGCTCGGCGGACTCGATTGGTGGAAATATGGTGTCGAGCGG
>DASZCJ010000300.1:0-1859 GCA_035943155.1 Xanthobacteraceae bacterium
CACGATGGCGACGCGGGTGTCCGAATTTGTCGCCGCCATGACCGATTTAAGCAGCAAGAGCGGCTCGACCGCCGCGAAGGTGGAACAGCACCTGGGTAACTTCAATACAGTAACGACTAAAGCTCTCGGTCAGATCGGCGAACTCGCCGACCAGTTCAGTTCACACGGGCGGATACTTACCGATGCGGTAGAGCTGCTGGAAAGCGGCAACCGCCGCACCGAAGAATCGGTCGCGCACCGCCAGGCAAATATCGAGACGCTGGTTTCCACGCTCGACACTCGCGCTGAGGATTTCGGTCAGCGCCTGCAGCGTTTCTCCGCGCTTTTGGAAGAATCGCTCAACACCGCTACCGCTCGGGCCAGCGAGATCGCCGGCCTGATTGCGCAAACCAGCAACCAAAGCGTGCAGACGATCGAGCAGCAATATGAGCTAGTTCGAAAGAGCTCCGAAGAGGAGCGCAACCGCACGAGCGAAGCGCTCAATACCGTCTACGACGAAGCTTTCGCTCAAGTGCAGACCATGTTCAACGAATCCACATCGCGCTTCAGCGAAGTTATGCAGGGCATGAAGCAGATGGCGGCGGAGATGCAGCAAGAGCTCGAGGCAACGCGCACCCAATTACGGCGCGGCGTCCTCGAACTTCCGCAAGAAACTTCTGAGAGCACAGCGCAGATGCGGCGCGTGATTGTGGATCAAATCGAAGCCCTTGCCGAACTCAATCGAATTGTCGCCCGCCACGGCCGTTCGCTGGATGCGGCCGAGCCGCTGCGCCGCGACGTCGAGCCGCTCTTCGCGGCCGGCGGCGGTCGCGCACAAGCGCGGCCGGTGCGAGCCGACATTGCGGCGCCCCAGCAGCCTACGCCGGCACGCGACATCACCGGGGCGCCGACGCGGCGCGCCAGTCCGCCCACGCTCAGTCCGGTCCCAGGCGGCAAGGACGACAAAGGCCGTAATGGCGGTTGGCTATCTGACCTGCTCACCCGCGCCTCGCGCGATGAAAGCCCGACGGCTGTGGAGGCTCCTTCTCGCGAAGACCCGCCAGCCGAGGACGGCTTGGCGCACGACAGCGTCGATTCGATCGACGCACTCTCGGTCGACATCGCGCACATGATCGACAATGACGTCGCCGCCGACCTGTGGGAGCGATATAAACGCGGCGAGCGCAGCGCCTTCACCAAGCGCCTTTACACCGCCCAAGGGCAGCGGGCATTTGAGGAAATACGCAACAAATATCGGTCCGATACGGACTTCCGCCAAACCGTTGAACACTACATTCACGAATTCGAGCGGCTGCTCGACGATGTTTCGCGGGGCGATCGCGGTCCGGCGGTGGCACGCAACTACCTCACCTCGGACACCGGCAAGGTGTACACCATGCTAGCTCACGCCGCCGGCCGATTTGATTAATAGTTGCTAGCCACAGGCTGCGTGGCCGCGCCGAATGCCCTTGCTTGCGAGGCGAGAGCGGCGTTACCGTTGTCGGTGATGAGCGCCGTGGACGACCCGGTCGCATTACCCACCGCCGCAGATGTCGACGAGGCGGCCCGCCGACTAACGGGCGTTGCCCTGCACACACCGCTACTAACGTCGGTCGCGCTCGACGCGATGACCGGCGGTCGCATCTTTCTTAAAGCCGAGACGTTACAACGCACCGGCTCGTTTAAATTCCGCGGCGCCTACAACAAGCTTGCCGCAATCCCGCCGGACCAGCGAGCGCGTGGCGTGGTGGCGTATTCTTCCGGCAATCACGCGCAAGGGGTCGCCGCGGCGGCACAGCTTTTCGGCATGCCATGCGTGATCGTGATGCCGAGCGACGCGCCGCGCGCCAAACGCGAGCGCACCGCCGCTTTTGGCGCCG
>DASZCJ010000301.1:0-3159 GCA_035943155.1 Xanthobacteraceae bacterium
ACGCAAATGCGATGGTCGAGCGGATACGGGCCCAGATCGGACCGAGCGCCCAACAAATGGAGCGCTTGCAGCGGCTCGGCGGTGCGATTGGAGCCGCAGCGGATTATCTCTCCAAGTCCTGCCCCACTGAGATTCCGGAGCGGCCGACTGCACGCTTGCAACTGATGGACTCGCAAATCGAAGTGCTCACGATGGCGATCGACATGATCCATCAGCCGCTGCAGGATTTCGAGCAATCGCTAACCCGCGAACAGCAGGCGCGGTTTAGCGGCGATGCCGGAAGGGCGACTGCCTCCGCTTCGCAAGGCGGCAAGACGGGGCTGCGCTCGTGTGGCGCTTCCTCCACCGCTATCGACTGGTCGATCGATCAGATCGATAAGTCGGTTCAGCCCAACCAACAGCAGCGTCCTGCATTGGGGGAGTTGCAGCAGGCGTTCGGCAAGGCAGCCGGCGACCTGGAGGCGCATTGTCCAAGATCAGTGCCGCAGTCGGCGGTTGCTAGATTGGAAACGATCGAGTCCCGGCTCGATGCAACCTGGCGCGCCATATTGTCCATTCAAGTTGCGTTGAACGAATTCGAAAGCAAATTGAGCGACGAACAAAGGAATCGCTTTAAGACGATGACGTTCGCGGCGCAGTAATCAATCGCTCCGAAACGCTGGAACGTAGTTGCTTACACTTTTCCGGATCATGCTCTAAGACGCGCGTCTGTGGGCGTCCCAATTTCTCTCAAGATTCGCAATCAGCGCCGGACTGAAATGACACGCGGCCTGTTCGCGCGCATAAACCGCCATGTAGCGGCGAAACATATCGAGCGGTTCCTCCGCGACCCGGAACGCGCGCCGATTGCCGGCAGCGCTGACGACGCCGGAACTCGTAAAGCCATCCACGACGCGCTCTAAAGCGTCATTGATCGCAGACGAAGCCGCGATCTCATCACAGATGAGACGCCCTTCCGGCGTGTCGCAATCGATCCGGCGGCCATAGAGGATTGCCTGACGCGCGATGCGATCGCCGGTGAAGCGCCACAACCGTAAATTGGCCGCGCCTGGAATGATGCCTTCCTTGCGTGCAGGCAGCGTCATATAGGCGTCGGTCGCCGCGAGGACGTAATCGAGCGCTAGCAGGAGCTGGCAGCCGCCGCCGATCGCAAAACCCTCGACCACCCCAATCCACGGCTTCTCTGTTGTTCCGCCAGCCAGCTCGTCGGGGCTGGTTTCGCGCTGCGCGATGCCGCGAAAAAGCTTGTTCACGAGGCCCATGTCGCGCCTGATGTACCAGACATAGGCGATTTTACCCTGATAGAGATGAGTGAGATTGATGCCCGCCGAGAACAGCCGGCGGCCGCGGTATTTTGTATGCTCGACAACATCGCCGCGCAAAACGGCAATGTCGCTTGCCGGATCGAGCGTGGCAACATCCACGGCGATCTCAAGCCCGTCGAGTGTCGACTCATCTTCGGCGTTGAGAAAACGCGGATTACGCATCGTGACGATCGCTGCCTTGCCGCGTCGTTCGAGCGTGGCGCCGGGAAACTCGAGTTTCGCGCTTTGGCGAAACCGCAGGCTGTGTTCAACCGCTTCCGCCCGCGGCAACAGCATGGCATGGCACAAATGCATGCCGCACGGCGCATCCGCCAGAGCTCGTGAAAGAAAAATGCCTTGATCGATCTCAAGTCCGTCTTTGTCTTTCTGCAGCAAGACATTTTCACGCGCCAGCTGCTTGTCGTCCGGCACAAGTCCGGGTACTGCCACCGCCGCGTCGCGAACCAGGTCCTCGACCCGCTTGAACTTCGAAAAATTCCCGGTCAGTTGCCGATAAAGCGCTTCGGTATGGCGATCAAGAAACGCCGCACGCGCGGCGCGGTCGCGTTGCGCAATCGCGGTTGCTGCCGCCGCTTGCGCGTCCGGACGCGTTGGTTTTGGCGTCAGCCGAGCGACAAGTTCGGCGCCGATCCGCCAGCGTCGCGATAATTTATCAGTATCCCGGCGATAGTCGGCCGTGAGCGTATCGTCACAGTCGAGCCACGCCGCGACGGCATCGCTGGGGAGGCCGGCGCGCTCCAACGTAGTCGATACCTCGGTGCGTGCATCTTGATCCGCAAGCGCCATCGTATTCCTCCGATCAGGTCCGCGGCCGCTTGTCGATCACGCGTTTGGCCTTGCCTTGTGACCGTTCAATCGTGCCTGGCGCCACTGCGCGCACTTTGGTTGTAACACCGACTTGCGCCTTGATGTGATGCACCGCGCGCTTAGCCAGCGTCATGGCGACTTCGGGCGACAACATGGTTCGCGTCTCGACGACTACCTCGAGTTCGTCGAGACGATCCGGGCGCGTTACTTCAAGAATATAATGCGGCGCCAAGGCCTCTTCTCCAGAAAGCGCCGCCTCGATTTGGCTGGGAAAGACGTTCACGCCCCGAATGATCAGCATGTCATCGCTACGGCCCTTGATGCGCTCCATGCGTCGCATCGCGCGTCCGTTGCCGGGCAACAGCCGCGTAAGATCACGGGTGCGATAACGAATGACCGGCATCGCTTCCTTGGTCAATGCGGTCAACACCAGTTCGCCCTCTGAACCGTCGGGCAGCACTTCGCCGGTTTCCGGATCGATAATTTCGGGAAAAAAATGGTCCTCCCAGATCGTCAAACCATCCTTGGTCGCCCCATATTCCTGCGCCACGCCCGGACCGATCACCTCCGATAATCCGTAGACGTTGAGCGCTTGCAGGTTCATCCGTCGCTCAATTTCGGCGCGGATCGCTTCGGTCCACGGCTCGGCGCCGCATAGCGCGATGCGCAGCGACGATTGGCGCGCATCGATCCCCTCACGATCGAACTCGTCGGCGATCGCAAGCAGATAAGAGGGCGTCACCGCGATGAGGTCCGGCTTGAAATCGACGATGAGCTGAACCTGCCGCTCGGTAAATCCGCCACTGACCGGAATGACCGTGCAACCGAGATATTCGGCGCTGTAGTGGAATCCGAGCCCGCCGGTGAACAGACCATAGCCATAAGCGATATGCATCTTATCGCCGGGCCGGCCGCCGGCGGCGCGGATCGACCGCGCCATCAGCGCCGACCACAGCTCGATATCGCCGCGAGTGTACCACCGTGGGCTTGCCGGTCGTGCCGCTCGACGCATGGATGCGAACCACAT
>DASZCJ010000302.1:0-4090 GCA_035943155.1 Xanthobacteraceae bacterium
GACATCGCCACGTTTTGTTCGACCAACAGGCAGGTGACGCCGTCGCCGTTGAGTTCGCGGATCGTGTCGAGCACTTTGTGAACGATCGTCGGCGCCAGCCCGAGCGAGGGTTCGTCGAACATGATGAGCTGGGGCGCCCCCATCAAGCAACGGGCAATCGCCAGCATTTGCTGCTCACCGCCCGACAATGTGCCCGCTGGCTGGCGCGCGCGCTCGGCAAGCACCGGAAACAGCGCTAGTGCGCGCTCGCGATTTCTCGCCCGGCTGGCGCGAGCGCGCGGCAGCATCGAGCCGATCTCGAGATTTTCCTCTACCGAAAGTGTCGGAAATATCTGCCGGCCTTCCGCGACCTGACCGATTCCGATATTGCAAATCCGATGGCTCGGCCAGCCCAAGATATTTTGCCCACGAAACACAACCTTACCCGTTGCCGAGCGATTCATGCCGGCGAGCGCGCGGATCAGCGTCGTTTTGCCGGCGCCGTTGGCACCGATAATCGCGACTATGGCGCCCTCCTCGATATCGAGCGATACGCCATCGAGCGCCTGCACATCGCCATAGAAAACATCAAGCTTTTCGACGCGCAGCATCACGCCGGCTCCGTACCGAGATAGGAGTGCACGACCGCTGGATCGCGCACGATCGCTTCGGGCTTGCCTTGCGCGATGGCGATGCCGTGATCAAGCACCAGAACATTAGAGGCGAGCGCCATGACGGCGCGCATGACGTGCTCGATCAAAACGATGGTCAATCCACCGTCGCGGTTGAGGCTTCGCAAGATTGCGACCATGCGATCGCTCTCGGTCGGGCGCAGACCGGCCATGACCTCGTCGAGCAACAACAGTCGCGGCTCGGTTGCGAGCGCTCGCGCGACCTCGAGACGTTTTCGATCCGGCAGGGTGAGCGTAGCGGCGATCCGGTTTCGTTGTTCGAATAGATCGAGACGGCGCAGTATGTCGCCAGCGCGCGCGCGGGCCTTGCCGACATCGCGAATGTGCAGCAGCGCCCCGATGACGACGTTGTCCTCCACGGTCAGGGCGGGAAATGGGCGCACGATCTGGAAGGTGCGGGCGATGCCACGCCGGCATATCGCATCCGCAGGCAAGCCGCCGATCGGCTCGCCGGCAAAATCGATCGAACCTTGATCGGGCACAGTGGCGCCAGCGATCATGTTGAAGAGCGTCGTCTTGCCGGCGCCATTCGGACCGATAATGGCGAACAAGTCGCCGGCCGATACAGCGAAGCTGACGCTATCCACGGCGAGAAGGCCGCGAAAGCGCTTGCTGACGCGTTCGAGCGAAAGCAGCGCGGTCATGGCCGACGCCCCGACACGCCGATCCGCCGAGCCAGCCAAGGCCACACCCCCTCCGGCAGAGCGACGACCACCAGCAGCAGGCAGATGCCGTAAAAGACTTGCTTGGCTCCCGGCAGATCGAGACCGATGGCCGCCATCGCCGCATTGAGCAACTCGGCGAGCCCGGTCAACACGAACGCGCCAAGGATCGGACCAAACAGCGTGCCGATCCCGCCGATGATCGGGCCCAGAATAATCTCTATCGACCGCGAAATGTTGAACACCTGCTCGGGGAACAGGTTGTTGTAGAAAAACGCATAAAACACGCCGGCAAAGGATGTGAGCACGGCCGAGATCATGACCGCCGCCATCTTGTAACGGAACGTGTCGATGCCGGCTGAGCGTGCCGCCTGTTCGTCCTCACGGATGGCGAGCCAGAAATAGCCGATGCGGCTCTTCAACAGCGCGCGGCACACGATAAAGGCGAAAACCGCGGCGCCGAGGATCACATAATAAAACATCGTCGGATTGCCGCGCAGATGCCAGAGATCGTTGCGGGCATATTGCGCGACAGGCAAGAACAATCCCGCGGAGGCATTGACGTAATCGAGGTGATCGAACCCGATCCGCGCGAACTCGGCGAAAGCTATGGTCAGAATCGCGAAATAAACCCCGGCAACGCGAAACCGAAACGCGAGAAAACCAATCGTCGCGCCGCAGGCGGCTGCAACCGGTATGACGGCGAGAAATCCGATCCACGGAGCAATGCCGAAGCGCGCGAACAACACCGCTGCAATATATGCGCCGAGGCCGGCATAGATCGCGTGGCCGAGCGAAAGCTGCCCGGCAAATCCCATCATAATGTTCCAGGCCTGCCCCGTGAAAGCGAAATAGAGAACGACGATCAAAACCGTGAGCAGGTAATCGTTGACGAGCCAAGGCACGATCAAAAGACTGGCAAGCAAAATACCGAGCAGGGCGATTGTTTGGCGCGATACATCCTCAACAAGCGATACCGCGACCCGGATAAACGGATCGGCAAAACTGGCGGACGTCTTGGCGGCCATCAGATCGATCTTTTGCCGAGAATGCCTTGCGGCCGAAACAACAGCACCAGCACGAGGATGGCAAAGGCGAACATGCTCTTGGCTGAAGGCGTGAATAGCAAGCCGGCAAGAGCCTCGGTCACCCCGATCAACAGGCCGCCGAGCAGTGCGCCTGCCATCGAACCGAGGCCGCCGGTGATGACAATGACAAAGGCCAACAATGTATAGGCCGGTCCGATCATCGGCGTGACGTCGACAATTAACGTCATCATTACGCCGGCGGCGCCGACGCAGGCGGCGCCAATCCCGAAGGTGAGCGCATAGAGCCGCTTGACGTCGAGTCCGACCACGAGCGCACCGGTGTAATTATCGGCACAGGCACGTATGGCCTTGCCGACCGATGCGAAGCGGAAAAACGCGAATAGCAGCGCCGCGGCTATAATCGCTGCGGCCCCGGCATAGAGCTTGGTGGCATCGACAATCAGGGCCCCCCATTGGAAGCTGTCGAACGCATAAGATGTCTGGACGGTGCGGGCGTCCGGACCGAATAAGATTAGAAGCGTATTGACGATGATCAGAGCGAGCGCCACCAGCAACAGAAATTGACTGTGCTCGGGGCGGCTGATGAATGGATTGATCAGTCCGGCTTGCAGCGCATAACCGAGCACGAACAGGACCGCCGCGATCGGCACAAGCATCACCAGCGGATCGAGGTGCAAGCCTGAGAACAGCAGTACCGTGAGATACATCGCGATCGACATCATTTCGCCATGAGCGAAATTGACCACGCGCACAACGCCGAAAATAACGGAAAGGCCAAGGGCCATCAGACCATAGACGAGCCCCGTCAATATTCCGGCAACAGCGACGTTTAGATAGACATCGATCGGCACCGGCCGCCTCAGGTCCGGTTCGCGTAGGGGCCCATCGGCCATTCCGGTTTGGCATTCGCCGCTGCCTTGGGCGCCAAGGTGACGAGTTTGCCGCCGCGATTCTGAATTGCGCCGTTCTTCAGCTTGTCGTTTTGGCCCTTGGCGTTGAACTGAATGCCCGGCCCGATGCTGACGTTGTCGGTGATGTTGGTCGTGCGAATTGCGTCAGCCAGGCCTTTCGGATCGCTGGTACCGGCACGCTTGTAGGCATCGGCGGCAATCAATAGCGATTCAAATGTGTAGACGTGGTTGGTGCTCAGGTTGAGACCAGAATAGGATTTTGCCAGTGCGGCTTGGAGCGACTTTGCCAGTTTCTTGTTGGGGTCTTCGAACGGCACGAAGCTGATCGGCCCATCGGATAGTTTGCCGAGCGTTTTCAAATATTGGTCCTCGTACCAGCCCGGTCCCATGCTCAAAATCGCCTGCGGCGTCCAGCGCTGCTTGACCAATTCTCGTGTGATCAGCATCGCATCGTTAAGGCGGCTGACGAGGAGCAGTGCATCGGCATTGCTGCCCTTGGCTTTGGCGACCTCGACCGAAAGGTCGCGCGCAGTCGGATCATAGGCGATTTCGTCAGCGATCTTGTAGGGCACACTGAACTTGGGCATCACGGCATTGATGCCTTTCGCCATTGCGGTGCCGAACGTGTCGTTGACATGCATGAAAACTACGCTCTTGGGCGCACTGCCGATGATCCGGAAAAGCTCGATTTGGTTTTCGAAGGCGTCGCCAAGGATCATTGGCGCAGTGGGAAAATTGCGAAATACGAACTTGTAACCCTGCTCGGTAATGTCGGGCGCTGCCGCAATATTGATAAC
>DASZCJ010000303.1:0-2751 GCA_035943155.1 Xanthobacteraceae bacterium
CCGTAGGGCTGCCAGATCATGGTCAATTCCGACCAGTTGGTCAGGCCGACCCGGACATTGGTGGTGCCGAATGCGTAGCTGTCAGTCACGCTACCATCGGTGTTCCGGCCGGAGCGCGCATAACCGAATAACGTCGTTTCGGTCTGAAAATGACCGGCGTCAACGGTAAACGGGCCCTCGGTATTGTCGGGACGGTCGGTCGTAAACTCCCGCATCAATGCCGGCGGCGTCGGATTAAATAAGGTGTATTGATCCTTGTTGGTTTGATGCTGAAAACCGTCGAGAAGGCCGCCGGTTGTCTTGAACGGGTCGAAGCCAAACCATCCAGTCCAATCCGAGCGTGCCGGCGGCGGGTTCTGCGCCGCCACCGGATCGGCCGCGCGCGCCGCGCCGTCAAACGCAAGAATACTCAGCCAAGCCAATACGCAAACCAGCCACTGGCGACGCCCCCTTTTTGTGATCGCAAAAAAATTGCCGGTCACGGTGACCCCACCCCTGCCTAGAGCGCCAAGCCTAGAGCACCAAGCCTAGAGCACCAAGCCTAGAGCACCGACTCCACTAGCTAGCGGGCAATCCTGGAATGCGAATGCCGATTGTCTGAACGATGAGGAAAATGTTGAGCAGCAACACGACCGCGGTTCCAATCAGCGCAGCGATATGAGTCAGCCGGCTATTCGCGAATTGCCCCATGATGTCGGCGCGCCGGGTGAACATCAGAAGCGAGATCATCGGCAGCGGCAAGGCGATCGAAAGCACGACCTGACTAATCACCAGCGCATTCGTGGCGTTAGTGCCGAGCGTGACCACGACGAAAGCGGGCAGCATGGTCACCAGTCGTCGCACCCAGATCGGGATTTTGAACCCGACGAACCCTTGCATGATCATCTGGCCTGCCATGGTCCCGACCGTCGAACTGGAAATGCCCGAGGCGATAAGCGACAGCAGAAAGACACCCGCCGCTCCGATACCGAGCAGGGGCGTCAAGGTGTGATAGGCCGTCTCGATCTCAGCGACATCGGGATGGCCGGCATGGAATGCGCCCGACGCCATCATCACCATGGCCATGTTGATGAGGCCGGCGACGGCAAGCGCGGCGATGACTTCCTGGTTGGAAAAGCGCAGCACCGTTCGGCGCTCGGTATCGTCGTGGACCGGCATGCGCGCCTGCGTCAGGCCGGAATGCAGATAAACTGCGTGCGGCATGACGGTGGCCCCAATGATGCCGACGGCAAGCAGCAGGGCATCGGCGTCGGCGATCTGCGGCACAACGGTGTGATAAGCTGCCGACACCCAATCGACCGGCACAATGAACATCTCGATGAGGTAACAAAGGCCGATCACGCTCACCAAGCTGCCGATGATCAGCTCGATCGGCCGGAAGCCGAATCCTTCGAACATCAGGATGCCGTAGGTGACGATCGCGGTAACGGCCATGCCGGCGAATAGCGGCATCTGAAACAGGAGCGACAGACCGATGGCGCCGCCGAGGAATTCGGCAAGGTCGGTCGCCATGGCGGCAATTTCGCTGACTACCCACATCGCCCAGACCACCGGGCGGGAAAACTTGTCGCGGCACATTTCCGCAAGGTTGCGGCCGGTGACGATCCCGAGCTTGGCCGAAAGCGCCTGGAACAGCATCGCAATCATATTGGCGAGCAACACCACCCAAAGGAGCCCGTAGCCGTATTTCGCCCCGGCCTGAATGTTGGTCGCGAAGTTCCCCGGGTCTATGTAGGCGATGGAGGCGATGACCGCCGGGCCGGCAAAAGCAAGGTAAGCGCGCATTCCGCCGCGCTGGCCTGCGAGCACTTGGCGCGCTGTAGCGACGGTCCGTTCGGAAAGCGTCTCCGGCCGGGCGGTAATTTCCGTCATTCATGTCCCTTTAGCATCAACACGAAGATGTAGCCTTAGCTACAGACTAATGGCTGGTCCGTTCTTGTCAACGTGCTACGCCATGTGCACTAGGCTACATTTTGACATGAAGATTCGAGTGTGTACTTTGTGCAACAAGTTCACCCAGAGGGTTAGAGGGCCGCAGCGATGATACAGCCGACGCTCTCGGGCAAGATCAAGCAAAAGCGCGGCCGAACCGAATGGCAGTTACCCGCCGAGCTGACTCAGGCGCGCCGTTTCGGCAAAGCGCGGTCGGCTAAATCGACCGCTTTGTTGGAAGATTACGTCGAACTGATCGCGGATTTATTGGCCGATGCCGGCGAGGCGCGGCCGACGGACATCGCGCGCCGCTTGGGCGTATCCCACGCCACCGCGATCAAGACCGTGTCGCGCTTGAAGCGGGCGGGACTGGCGACGGCCCGGCCCTATCGCGGGGTATTCTTGACGGAAAAGGGCCACACACTGGCGGGTAGAGTGCGCGCGCGCCACAGACTCGTTGTTAATCTACTGCGCGCGGTCGGCGTTCCCACCGAGTCGGCCGAGGCCGACGCGGAGGGAATTGAGCACTATGTCTCGGAAGCGACGCTGCAGGCATTTTCCCGGTTCTTGCGCGATCGGTCGTGAGTTGACGCGACGCGATCCTGACCGGAGCCGGCATGCTCCATGCCGCCGACGAGGTTAAGGACCGGTGCCGACCTCGATCCGGCAGAGGAGCGCAAGCGAGCAAGTGCTTATCCTGTAGGCTTGCTCAGTAAAGGCCCACGCCCTACCGCGGCGGAGCCTTCATTGTGAGCGGCGCTTTGAGGTTGCCGCCGTTCGATTGACTTGTGCCGCCGGGCACTGGGAAATCATAGCCAA
>DASZCJ010000304.1:0-2843 GCA_035943155.1 Xanthobacteraceae bacterium
GATCACCGGTTCGCCGTCGAAATATTTCAGCTCGATCTCGATTTCCGAGCGCCCCTCGCGCTGCACCACGGCATAGCCGCGGATATAGCCTTCGTTCTTGAGCACATCGAGCACGCTTTCGCGAAGCCGCGAGCCGGGCGAGGTGACCTTCGACTTGCTGCGCATCTGCGCATTGCGAATGCGGGATAAAAGATCGCCGATCGGATCATTCATCGACATCGTACGCGCCTCCTTACCAGCTCGACTTCAACAAGCCAGGAATGAGCCCCTTCGAGCCGAGCTCGCGCAGCGCAATCCGCGACAATTTGTGCTTGCGATAAAAGCCGCGCGGCCGGCCGGTCAGCTCGCAACGGTTGCGAATGCGCGTTGCCGACGAATTGCGCGGCAATTCGGCGAGCTTGAGCGTGGCGGCAAAGCGCTCTTCCACCGGCTTTGATTTGTCCCGAGCGATCGCTTTCAGCCGCGCCCGGCGCCCGGAATATTTCTTGGTCATCCGGCGGCGCCGGTTGTTCTTCTCGATTGAACTTTTCTTCGCCATTGCTTCTCCTTAATGTCCCGCGTCTGAAGCGTTCTGCAAGCCTCACTGCCGGAACGGAAAATTGAACGCCGTCAACAAGGCGCGCGCCTCGTCGTCGTTGCGCGCCGTCGTGCAAACCGTGATGTCCATGCCCCAGACATCGGCCGCTTTGTCGTAGTCGATTTCAGGGAACACAATGTGCTCCTTGATGCCGAGCGTGTAATTGCCGCGGCCGTCAAAGCTCTTCGGACTAAGGCCGCGGAAATCTCGCACCCGTGGCAGCGCAATATTGATAAGCCGGTCGAGAAACTCGTACATGCGCGCTTTGCGCAGCGTCACTTTGCAGCCGATCGCCTGGCCGGTGCGCACCTTATAGGTCGCGATCGACTTGCGCGCTTTGGTCACTACGGCCTTTTGTCCGGCGATCAGAGCGAGATCGGCCGCGGCGCTGTCGACCTTCTTACGGTCGGCTACGCCCTCGCCGATGCCCATATTGATGACGATCTTGTCGAGCCGCGGCACTTGATAGCGGTTCTTGTGACCGAGCTGCGCGGCGAGCGTGCCGCGGATCGCCTCGTCAAACTGCACTTTCAGCCGCGCCGGGACGCGCGGCTCGGGCTCGCGCGGCGCCGTTTTGTCAGCCTTCTCAGCCTTGTCCGGCTTTCCGGACTTGGCGGCCTTGTCGCCTTTCTCGGCCTTTTCGGGCCTTTGGCCTTTGTCGGGCTTGTCGCCGCGCTCGGCCTTGTCGGCCTTGACCGGCTTTTCCCCCTTGTCCTCTTTGCCGCCATCGGCCGGACGCTGCGCGCGCCCGTGCTGCTCCTGCGTCTGTTCCGGCGTCTGTTCCGGCCGCTTGGCCTGTTTCTCGTCGGTATCAGCCATCGATCTCAACTCCCGAACGCTTGGCGACACGCAGTTTCTTGCGGTCCTCGCCCTTGCCGACGAGTTTGAATCCGACACGCGTCGGCTTGCCGTCCTTGGGATCGGCGAGCGCCACGTTGGAGACGTGGATCGAGGCCTCCTTGGAGACGATGCCGCCTTCCTGCGCGGCAGTCTGGCGCTGGTGACGCTTGACCATGTTGACGCCGCGGACCAGCACGCGGCCGTCCTCGCGGCGCATTTCGATCACCTCGCCGGTACGGCCCTTGTCGCGGCCCGCGATCACGATCACCGTGTCGCCTTTCTTTATCTTCGCCGCCATCACAGCACCTCAGGCGCGAGCGAAATGATCTTCATGTGATTCTTAGCCCGCAGCTCGCGCGGGACCGGTCCGAAAATCCGCGTGCCGACCGGCTCCATTTGCGGAGTGATCAGCACCGCGGCGTTGCGGTCGAACCGGATGACCGAACCGTCGGGGCGCTTGATATCCTTGGCGATCCGCACGATCACCGCCTTCATCACGTCGCCCTTTTTGACGCGGCCGCGCGGTATAGCCTCTTTCACCGACACGACGATCACGTCGCCGATAGTGGCGTATTTACGCTTGGAGCCGCCGAGCACTTTGATGCACATGACGCGCCGCGCGCCCGAATTGTCCGCCACGTCGAGATTGGTCTGCATCTGGATCATGGCGAGGTCTGCCTCTTCTCGCCGCGCACCACCGCCCAGCGCTTGAGCTTGGAAATCGGGCGATGCTCTTCGATCCATACGATATCGCCGACCTTAAATTCGCTCTTATCGTCGTGCGCGTAATACTTCTTCGAATGGCGCACGGTCTTCTTGAACAACGGATGCGTGTAGCGGCGCTCGACACGCACCACCAAAGTCTTTTTCTGTTTGTCGCTCACCACGACGCCTTGGAGCGTTCGTTTCGGCATATCGTTTCCTTTTAACTCTTGGCCGCAGCCGACTTGGCCGGCCTCGACTTAGCCGGCTTCGACTTGGCCGGTCTCGACTTGGCCGGTCTCGACTTGGCCGGTCTCGACTTGGCCGGTCTCGACTTAGCCGACCTCGACTTGGCCGAACCGGCCTCGGTCGAGCTAGATTTCGCCGAGACGGATTTCGCCGAACCTTGGTGCTTTGAACGCGCAACCGTCTTCAATCGCGCAATGTCGCGGCGTACTTCGCGGACGCGGGCGGTGTTTTCCAACTGCCCGCTGGCGCGCTGGAATCGCAGATTGAAATGCTCCTTCTTGAGCTTGAGCACCTCATCGTCGATCTGATCGATCGTCATCGCTCTGATATCGGCGGCCTTCATGGCGGCTACTCGCTGATGCGCTCGATGAACCGGGTCTTGACCGGCAATTTGGCGGCGGCGAGCGCCAGCGCCTCCTTGGCGACCTCGATCCAGACGCCGTCGACTTCGAACAGGATGCGGCCGGGCTTGACG
>DASZCJ010000305.1:0-4982 GCA_035943155.1 Xanthobacteraceae bacterium
CTGCGGAGTTTTTCGGCATTACTTTTCGGCATTACCATGTCTTATCATCCCAAGGTATCAATGATAATCATACAAAAAACAGGGCTGCCAATCGAGGCAATCCTGTCGTAGATCTTTATGATGCCGCGGGGCGTCAGAGGGTCGGCTTTTCCTCGTTGGGAAACGACTTCTACCGCCCAACCTCTTTCGGGTCAGTTGCGAGACCCTCAACAATGACCCCCACAGCCACGTTCGGATCCCTGGCAACTACCCCGGCCGACACGCTCCGTCATGTCGTTCTCCACAGAGTCAATAGTCGAATTCTGGCCCCGACGTTGCTTATGCATGTACGCTATTATCAGACTTCACTCTAGGTTCAGTATCAAACGAGGTCAAAGCCTGCCTACCGGCAGGGTGCGCAAAAAAATCACTGACTGGACACTGTAGAGGGTATTCGAACCTATTTTATGACGGCGGCAGTGGTCCAAAAACGACTCCCGTAGGGGGACAGCAAAAAGGTGGACGCAACCACATTGCGACGCTATCAGTGTTCAGGAAGCGCAAGGCGCTTGGATACACAACAAAAAATAAGTTGGATTTTGATTCCGCTGATCCAAAGTCCAAAAGAATTTCGTCACAGCGGCTGCGATCAGTCAAAAACAAAAGTTTGATCTGGGGGCGAGCGAGTCAAATTCAGTTGAGTACATTCTGTTGGGCGATATTGGCGCGACCAACGCAAGATTCGCGCTGTTATCGAATGGAAACTTGAACGCAATCATAGCTTTGAGGTAGCTAAGTTTGAGCAATTTTCGGATCTACTAGCGATCTTCATAACGCAACATTGTCGCCAGACGCAAATCCATCAGGCGCTCCTTGCTTACTGCGGTCGGCATTTCAAAAAGCATTGGGATGTTATTTCCCGTGTCCGGCGCGGACTGAGTCAAATTGAAATCGTCTGCGAGACCTTGAGACCGGAAGCGCTAAATTTTCGGATTATGCTTTAGCCTCGCTCTAGGCCCCATCATCCGCGACATAGGCGATGCGCATGAAATTGGTGGCGCCCGGCGTGCGGAGCGGCAGGCCGGCAACGACAATGACGCGCTGGCCGGGTTCGGCGAACCGTTCCTTAAACGCGATACGGCAGGCGCGCTCGACCATATCGTTCTGGTCGCGCGCATCCTCGTCGATGACGCAATGGATGCCCCAGACCACCGACAATTTCCGCCCAGCGGCGTCGATCGGCGAAATCGCGACAATCGGGCATTTCGGCCGTTCGCGTGACACGCGCAGACCGGTCGAGCCGGAGCAAGTCCAGCAAACGATCGCGGCGAGATCGAGCGTCTCGGCGACTTGACGCGTCGCAGCGGCGATCGCATCGGCGCCAGTTCGTTCCGGCTCCGTGTGCAAGACGTGCAGCGACGGCAAATAGGTGCTGTCGTCCTCGACCTCCTCGGCGATGCGGTTCATGGTCGCGACCGCTTTGACCGGATATTGGCCCGACGCCGATTCCGCGGACAGCATGACGGCGTCGGCGCCGTCAAAAATGGCGGTGGCGACGTCGGAGACCTCGGCGCGCGTCGGCACCGGGCTGGAGATCATCGATTCCAGCATCTGGGTGGCGACCACGATCGGCTTGCCGGCGCGGCGGCACGCGCGCGTCATCTCTTTCTGCACGCCGGGAACCCGTTCCAGCGGCATTTCCACACCCAAGTCGCCCCGCGCGACCATCAGCGCGTCAGCTATTTCGAGAATGTCGCCAAGCCTCGCCACAGCTTGCGGCTTCTCGATCTTGGCCATCACCGCGGCGCGACCGCGGGTGAGCTTTTTCGCCTCGGCGACATCCTCCGGGCGCTGAATGAACGACAGCGCGATCCAATCGACGCCGGCGTCGAGAGCGGCTTCGAGGTCAGCAATGTCTTTCGATGCCAGCGCCGCGAGCGGCAGCACCGTATCCGGCAGGCTGACGCCCTTGCGGTTTGACACTTTGCCGCCGACTTCAACACGCGCCACGATCCGTTGCGGTGTCACCTCGGTTGCTTTGAGGCGAAGCTTGCCGTCGTCGACGAGAAGCGTATCGTCCGGCTTGATCGCGGCGAATATTTCCGGATGCGGCAGCTGCACGCGGTTGGCGTCGCCTGGCGCCGCGTCGGCATCGAGCGTGAAATCCTGACCGGTATCGATTTCGGCCGCTCCGTCCTTGAAAGTGCCGAGGCGCAATTTCGGACCTTGCAGATCGACCAGGACGCCGATCGGCCGGCCATGTTCGGTTTCGATGGCGCGGATCGTCGTCACCAATTCGCGCATGCGCTCGGGATTGGTGTGGCTCATATTGATGCGGAAGACGTCGGCGCCGGCCGCAAACAGCCGCTCAATCGTGACGCGATCTGAAGAAGCCGGTCCGAGCGTGGCAACGACCTTGGTGCGGCGTCGCCGCCTCATTGCGTTCGCGCTCCCGAGGGCGGAAGGCTCGGCGCGGAGCCAGCGCGACCCGGCGGCAGCGCGATCGCCGGCGTTCCGCCGGGCAGCGGAAGCGCGCCAGAACCACCCGAAGGTGCGCCGCTTACCGGGCCGCCACGCGGCGCCGGATTTTGCACCGACTGTTCGCTCGATTCCGTCAATTGCACGGTCCAGTCCCGTTGCCCCCCGGTATCAACTTCGAAAAACCCGGTGCGGTCATAGCCGCGGGCCAGGCAGTCGCCGATGCCGCGGCTAGTGAACTCCTTGTCGCGAGTGCACATAACGGCCTGTCCAATCCATTCGCTGCCGCGATCGTAGTCGATGGCGTAGACATAATAACGACTTCGCCACGGCGCACCCCATACACACCCGGCATAAGACCCCCGTGTCGCTCTTGGCACTTCTTCAGTCACGCATCCTGTACGGGCTTTAGCAATGTGTGCAGATCAGAGCTTGTAAGCACAAAAAATTCAGCTGGCGCGAGATCGTCGCGCGGTAAGTAAACAAGCACCCAGATCAAATTTGCCGGTTCCGGGACTGTGCCGCCGATGACCCGCGCTCTCCGATTTCGGAAATTTATTTTGTCCGTTGGCGCGCCAGCGCCGCGCGCCGCAATACGATGGATTTCTTTTTAGCACTTTTCTTTTTAGCGATATCGCTGCGCCGGCGACCAATGGCCGTCGGGCGATCGCGCCGCGAGGACAGTGCGACCCGGACCAGCCGGCGGTCGACCAGTTCTTTTAGCGATATTCGCTGCCGCTCGTGGCGATCGGACCCGCCCGCCGGCGCTGCTGAGCAATGGGGTCAATGTCGACAGCACCCGCCTTGAACGAGCGGCTCCCGCCGTTGGCCGATCGAGCTACCGGGTCGAATCCGCCGACCGCCGGCGCGCCACCGCCTTAAGACTGCTCCCGCGGCCTCTCTCGCTCTCCGATTTCGAGCCAAACTTTTTTTATCCGCCGCGCCAGCGCCGCGCGTGACCCGCCGCCGATTTCTTTTTGCGAAATTCGGTTGCCGCTGGCGAGCCGATGGCAACCGCACCTGACACTGAGCTCGCTCTGAACGCGATCAGCAGAAAAGGGCTCCGGTTAACCTATTCGCTGTGAATTCCCGCGCGCGCGAGACCGACCCGCGCCGTTGGCCGATCGAGCTACCGGGTCGAATCCGCCGACCGCCGGCGCGCCACCGCCTTAAGACTGCTCCCGCGGCCTCTCTCGCTCTCCGATTTCGAGCCAAACTTTTTTATCCGCCGCGCCAGCGCCGCGCGCCCAATACGAACAAACAAGGCGATTGCTAAACAATCGCCCCGTGCTCAAGCTTTGTCGGGGAAGAGTCTTATTCCAGAGGACGACTACGCGTCAGCAATTGGATTGTGCAAAGACTCAACAATGATGCAGTCAACGAAACCGTCGAACTCCGACTTCTGACGGTCTTTCAACATGTAGCTTATCCAACCCGCGTCTGCACAGTCGCGGACAAGAATTCGGCCGTAACCCAACTCGACCTTCGCCCAACAGCGGCGGATTAGCTTTTCAAGGGCAACAGCGTCCAAGTGCGAGGGCAATTCAATTGCGCAGTGAATATGCCATCGACCGGACGTGCCACGCTCCCCGGAACGTAATGTGCTGGCATGGACTTCACCTTTTTCAAGGACCGGTAATACACGAAGACCTTTGCCGTGCGCCCGCGGAGTCCAGGCGCTCGTTTAAGCCGAGTGCTTGCCATCTCCGAAGACGCCAAATCTAAAAGTCCGGTATTCCTTCCACAGCTTCGTGAAGTCACCTCTCTACTCCACGCGCGAACAACTATTCGATGGAAGTTAGATCTGATCCGTTTGAATTCGCCAAATCACACTTGTTCGATACCAGCAGCTGGGGTCCATTTTGCGACGCCACTTTAACGTTGATCTGCCGGAACGACACGCGCTCGGTCGATGACGTCGCGGGGTAAACGGCGATCGGGCACGAGACCAGTGAGAGCTTGAGGTAGCCCTTCCAAAAGGGACGGGTAGGGGCCATGGGGGAATCTCCGTTTATTGCCGGCGCCAGGCCGGCCGCGTCTACGGGCTACCTTGCCCGGAGAAGAGGGAAGGTTGGCAGGGGCCAATCCGTTGATGCCCCATTCTGTACGCTGCCACTGATGTAAGAACGAATTTCTGATAAGAGATTCGTTTTGTGACGCTTGGTTAACGGGGCAGTTCGAAGGCTCACCTGCCATCGTCCGCCCCTGGCAAGCAGGCCGGATTTCGCCCGAGGACGTGACCATGGCGGAGCCTCGTAATTCTGATCTCCGCAGGGCGGACGACTATAGCCCAATTTTGTCGATCCACTTACGAAGCAGCGGCACCGGAAAGCCTTCGCCGTAACCGGCGGCGACGGTCTTTTCCTCATGGCCTAGCAGCGCCCATCGCACATCTTCGGGGCAGCCAGCAGCACGCAATCGGTCCTGCGCCCGGTGTCGCAGCGAATGGACCACTTTGCGCGGATCGGCAATGCCGCAGTCGTTGAGGAACCGATTGAGGCGTTTCGAGGCGGCGGGGACATTGT
>DASZCJ010000306.1:0-3746 GCA_035943155.1 Xanthobacteraceae bacterium
ATTTGCAACGCGTGGCGTCAAGATACAGCATCGATCGAAATAAGTTAATCATAAACGAAATGATGCACTGACGAAACGCGCCCGGGTGTGCTCACGCTGCAACGTCATCATGAAAACTTCGAGACGAACCAAGCATCTTCCCCGCGTCATCCGCACCGTACCCGCGCTGCGCCGCGCCATCGCGAACTTCCGCGCGCGCGGCGGTAAAATCGCATTGGTGCCGACCATGGGTGCGCTGCACGAAGGGCATTTTTCGCTCATAGGCAGGGCGCGAAGCCGCGCCGATCGGGTGATCGTCTCGATATTTGTCAATCCGACCCAATTCGCCCCAAACGAAGACCTCAACACCTATCCGCGCACCTTTGACGCCGATATTGCCGCCCTGGCGGAACTCAAAGTCGAACTGGTCTGGGCGCCGGGGGTGCCAACGATGTATCCGGCCGGTTTCGCCACGCGGGTCGCACCGGAGGGGCCGGCTACCGCCGGGCTCGAAGATGCCGTCCGCCCACATTTTTTCGCTGGCGTGGCGACCGTGGTCGCCAAGCTCCTGATCCAATGCCAGCCTGACGTCGCCGTGTTCGGAGAGAAGGATTATCAGCAGCTCAAAGTCGTCACACAGCTTGCCCGCGATCTCGACCTCAATTGTCGCATTCTCGGTGTGCCGATCGTGCGCGAGCCCGATGGCTTGGCGCGCTCCTCGCGCAACCGTTACTTGAACACGAGCGAACGGCAAGCCGCGCCAATGCTTTACCGCACGCTCAAAGAATGTGCCGGAAAGATCGCCGCCGGCGCACCGCTTGACGCCGTGCTCGACTATGGGCGCAGCGCGATCGCGCGCGTCGGCTTGCAACTCGACTATTTCGAGGCCCGCAATGCCGATACGCTCAAGCCACTCACCGGCGCGAGCGGCGAGCCGATCCGGCTCCTCGCCTCGGCGCGGATCGGCACGACGCGGCTGATCGACAATGTCGCGGTGTAATTGCAGCCAATCTTATTTCGCCGCAGCCAGCTTCATCGGATCTTTCACGTTCGGATAGGTCTCGAATTCCTCGCTCCAGAGCTGACCGTCTTTCTTCACCACCCTGCGGATGTAGATATTGCTGACGATATCGCGGGTGTCCGGATCGATTGAAACCGGGCCGCGTGGGCTTTCCCAAGCCATGCCCTTCATCGCCGCGATCAAGGCCTCGCCGTCGGAATTGCCACCGGTCTTCTTCAGTGCCTCATAGATCAGATGCAAGCCGTCATAGGCGCCGAGCGATACGAAATCCGGACGAAAGCCGTTCGCCTTCTGGATGCCGGCCACATAGGACTTGTTGAGCGCGGAATCGTGCGCGGCCGAATACGGCCCGGCGGTAATCATGCTGAGCATCTGATCGCCCATATTATTGAGATCGTCGTCATCGGTGAGGTCCCCCGGACCGATGACCTTGATGCCCGATTTAGCTAGGCCGCGTTCGGCGAATTGTTTGGCGAAGATCGGCGCCTGCGTGCCTGGAAAATAGATGAAGGCGGTATCCGGCTTTATATCGCCAATGCGCTGCAAGAACGGCGCGAAGTCTGGATTGGCGAGCGGGATGCGGATCGATTCAGCGATTTCGCCGCCAACTTGTTTGAATCGTGTCGTGAATGCTGTTTCCGCTTCAACGCCCGGCGCCCAATCATTGACCAGGGTGACGACGCGCTTGCTGCCATTCTTTGCTGCCCATTCGGCGAGAACCCACGATTGCGGAGCCAAAATAAATCCGGCGCGCACAAAATAGGGCGATTTTGTCGTCGTGATCGAGGCGCCCGAACTCATCACCAAAGTGGCTTTCTTGGATTCGGTCACCAGCGGCGCGATGGCGAGCGCGGTCGGCGTGATGCCGATGCCGAGGATGTCGACCTTTTGGTCGACAATCATCTCCTGGATGAGCCGGCGCGCATTATCGGCAACCCCGCCGTCGTCGCGGATCGTGATCTGAATCTGGCGGCCGGCAACGGTGTCGCCGTGTTGTTGCATGTAGAATTTGAGCGCGGCTTGCAATTGTCGACCCACGGCGTTGAAGCCGGCGCCGGTCAGCGGCATGCTGATGCCGATCTTCAGCGGTGTTTCCGCCCCTGCAGTATGGGCTAGCAATCCGCTCGCCGTCGTCGCCGCGATCCCCTTAAGTACTGTCCGACGCAGCATTTAAGTCTCTCCCCGCTTAATCTTGTATCCGCGTGTAGCTGTGAAGCCATACGATCATTCAGCCGCCTCAAGGTGCGGAATCTCGGGCCGCTCGCCTTCGGCCTTGCTAGTGATCGGCGGCTTCGGCAGGCGCGCCTCGCCGCTTTCCATGACGAATGCATGTTCGAGCGAATACCACGGCGGTTTCACGTCCGAGGCTCGCGGGCAGGCCTCATCGTGGCGCACGTAATCGCCGATCAAATGACGCGTGACGCCGAACTGCACATCGGTATCGATGTGCTTGTCGTCGGGTACGTAGAGTTGCGAAATCAAAGTTTTGAAGCCGGGCTTGTAGGTCAAAAAATGCAAATGAGCCGGCCGCATATTGTGGCGACCCTGGGCCCGCAATAATTCGCCGACTGGACCATCGATCGGGATCGGATAGCCGGCCGGTTTGACGCTGCGAAAGCCAATATGGCCGTTGGCGTCGGTGGTGAATTTACCGCGCAGATTCATATCGGCCTGAACCGGATCCTGGTTCTCGTAAAAACCCTCCGGCGACGACTGCCAGATATCGACCTCGGCGCCCGCGATCGGCTTGCCGGCCGCGTCTTGAAACCGGGCATCGACGAACAATGCCGGGCCGGGCGTCGGCGAACGCACGATCGAGCCGCCGTTGGGCGTGCGCGGCGAATTCATCCGCCAAAACGGCCCGAGCAGATTGGCATCGGTTTCGGTCTGTCCGCGATTGCCGTTGTTGAGAAGGCAAATCAAAGTCGAGAATCCAAGCGAGCCAGACATCAGAACGGCTTCATTATGGGTTTCGTTGGTGTGCTTGCCCAGCGCGACGATATAGGCGATTGCGGCCTGAAATTCTTCCTCAGTCAGTTTCACCTCGCGCGCAAAATCGTGCAGGTGACGGACAAAAGCGGACAAGACCTCGCGCAGGCGCGGGTTCTTGGCGCGCTCGAGCTCGCTCAAGACCGCTTTGGTGACATCTTTCTCGTTTTCAATAATCATTCGCGCAGCTCCGCAGCGGCCAAGCTGAACCGCCTGGCACGTTCCTCGTCTGATTCTACGTGATCGCTATCGGGGGCGCCATGCGGCAATCCGAGGCTTGCCGCGCTTCACATCAGCCCAAGCTCCCGCAGCTCTCGCCGTAGCGTTTCGGGCATCATCGCGGCACCTCTCGCAGTTTTGGCGACATCGCGCGGAGCATCACGGGGGGCGAGATAACGCCAGCCTTGAAACGCGCGGTGCGGCCGTGGTTCGACCAGAACCAGTTTCGGATCAAGCACGATCCCGCAGCGACCGATGCCATCCTTATCTACGAACGGCCGGATCGCCCGCACGCGCTGGCGGCACATGATTTCGCCCCGTATGACCCAATACAGCGATCCGCCGTCAATGAGTTCGGCCGCCCGCTTCGGCACCATGCGCGTGCGGTGAATATGTTCCGCTTTCTCGCCCGCTCTGCGCTTGGCCCTGAGCTTCTCTTTGATCCAATCCTCGAGATCGCGAACGGAATCGCAGCCGACGCAAAGCTTGATGAGATGGACAGTCATGTTTCCTCACTCTGCCGAAGTCTCGACAGGCT
>DASZCJ010000307.1:0-4050 GCA_035943155.1 Xanthobacteraceae bacterium
CCGCCAACTATGAACGGTTATTAATCTGAAACAGATGGTGCGTGGTGCCGTTTCAGGGCGTGGCGCATACGACCCTCAACCGAACCAAGCGAAGATGGTTCGGCTAACCCCGCCGATCCGCAAGGCGCTCGAGCGCTCAGCGATGTGAGCATTGCGCCAAACGCGATTATGTGAACGTGCTGGATTCAAGCGATTTGCTCCCGTCCTGCGCCCTCTATAACCCGCAAGATCTCTCGCATCGGGCGTATCTGCCTAATGCCATCGAGGACAGGAAGACAGTCGAAGATCCGGGCGGAGCCATTCTCGGTTTCGAAAGTTGTTTCCAGTACCGCCGTGCCGTCGATATACCGGCGTGACGAAGTGAACGGCTGGGTCGGATAGAGCGAAAAATTGCCACCGCTGGGGTCAAGCACGCGACAAAACACCGCCGGGCTCGAAAAATTCGGCAAACAAAGCCAGTCAATTGATCCATCGCGGGAGACTAGTGCAGCAGTGCGGCAATCGCCAATAAGCGCGTAGTCGGCGATTGAGGAAGCCGTTGTCTTCTGGTGAATTCTTTTATCGCTATGCATTTGTGAAGTGGCGTCGTCCGGTGCAGCTGACCGAGCCTGACCATCGGTCAACTGCGGGACAACGCGACACGCACCGTTGCATCGGCTGGCAAAGGTGTGGCCGCTGTGTCGTGCCAGGTCGGTGCAGCGTCACAATCGCTGGGTGACATATCGAGCGACACCAAGTGGCCGCCTTCTATACCGAGCGCTTCGAGCGGCACCCCAACTAGCCGCCCGAACCATCCCCACCATTGGCTGTAATCGACGATAAACTCGATCTCTCCGGCAGGAGTGCGCACCACCTTCCGAACGTAGCCGAGTGTCTTGGAATACAGGTCGAGTACTGGCATGCCAATCAGATCGCCGACTCGTGCGGGTTGCGGAAAGCGCTTGAGATAGCGCTCCTTCATTGGCATGGGATTTTGTGCGTCCATCATGCCCGTCCGCGGGATCATGGCCTGAGCTAGCACAATCGGGCGGCCGCCGGCTCGTTCGAGCGTCGTTGCGTTTGCTGGCATTGCGAAACTCACCGTCGCCAGCACTAATGCTGGCGTTGTAATTCGCGTTGTTCTCCTGGTGCATCTCATTCGCAGCTCTCCCATCGATTTGCCGAAATACACAGGCACATACGCAATCCGCACGACACAACGAGTTGCTCGTTCTCACAGTCCCGCACCGGTGATGAGGCGGCTGCCGCGCCGGAAGGTCAAGTAGGCCCAGAGCCAGGTAGCCAGAACAGTGAAGCGGTTGCGCACACCGATCAAAAAAGCAATATGGGCCGTGCCCCAAAGCCACCATGCCGGTGCGCCGCGCACGCGAACTCCGCCGAAGTCTGCGACCGCTGCCTGTCGTCCAATCGTGGCAAGGCTTCCATAATGGCGATAGCGGAACGGCGGCGGCGCGAGACGGCCAGCGAGAGCAGCACGGATTGCCCTGGCCGCGTAGGCGCCGCCCTGCTTCGCCGCCGGGGCAAGGCCAGGCGCCGGCATGCCACGCCAAGCGTTGCACGTGGCCGTGTCGCCGATGACGAAAATTTCCGGCCGGCCGGGCACCCGCAGATCCGGCCCCACTCGTACGCGACCGACACGATCGGTCTCAAGCCCGAGCCAGGCCGCCGCTGGCGACGCGGTAACCCCAGCGGCCCACAGGACTGTGCGCGCTGCGATCCACTCGCCTCCGACATCAACCCCGCGCCCATCCAGTGCCTTCACCTTGCGACTCGTCAGCACTTCCACGCCGAGGGCTGTGAGCGAGCGCTTGGCGGCGGCTGAGAGTGAGGGCGGGAAGGTCGGAAGGACGCGGTCGGCCGCTTGCACGAGCACGATGCGCGCAGTCGCCGGATCGAACATGCGAAAGTCACGCGTGAGACCACGCCGCGCTAACTCTGCAATTGCGCCCGCTAGTTCGACGCCGGTCGGGCCGCCGCCCACGATGATAAAGGTAAGCCATGCTCGCCGCTCCGCCTCGTTCTGGCTGCTTTCCGCGGCCTCGAAGGCAAGCAAAAGACGACGGCGAATCTCGAGCGCGTCCTCGATGCCCTTGAGGCCAGGCGCTGCGGCTGCCCAATCATCGTGGCCAAAATAGCTGTGCCGTGCACCCGTGCCGATGATCAGGAAGTCATATGTAAGCTGCGTCTCGCCGAGCGCGATCTGACGCAGCGCCGCGTCCACGCCGGTCACTCCGCCGAGCAGCACGCGCACGTTGGCCTGGATACGGAACATTTCGCGGAGTGGTGTCGCGATATCCGCCGGCGACAGCGATGCGGTGGCGACTTGGTAGAGCAGCGGCTGGAAAAGATGATAGTTGCGCTGGTCGAGCAAGGTGACCCGGCAGGGCGCGTATCGCAATCCGCGGGCCGCGGCGACGCCGCCAAAACCACCACCGACGATAACGACGTGCGGCAAGCGCGCCACCGCTGCGGCGGGCAGCGCCTCAAAAGGCGGAAACCTGCGCCGGAATGCTGCGGCGATTACATGGTCGAGCGAGATCGCCCCAGCTCCATACAACAATGGCAATCCAAGCAACGGCAGGTTCAGCAGCGTGATCCAGCCAGTATCGCCGCCCGAAGAAAGCATGCCCGTCGGGATCAAGACAATGAGGAGCAGAGCTACGGCGCGTGTAAACAGCCCGAGCGCGAGCAGAGCGGCGAGCGTCAAAAGTGCCCACAACGTGAGACCTGCAGCCATGCCGGACATTTGCGGCAGCCACGCCATCGCCACCAATGGCGCCATGCTGGCCGGGAGCATGTTGCTCACGCCTTTCACTCCACCCAACGCAATGACGCCAAGCCCCGCGGCGATCCACAGCCGTAGCAGCAAGGCGTAGACCGGTCCGATCCGCTTGGTGAGGCCGGTTAAACCCCGGCTGAAAAGACCAACGAGGGGCAGCGCGGCTGTGACCATGCCAGGGCGGAACATGCCATCAAGCGAGAGCGGTCCCGGTCCGAGCACGACAATCCACGCGAGCAACGCCACCGAGTACGGCGCAAGCTGCCCGTGCCCAGGAACCTGCAAGACAAGCAACTGCACCAACAGCGCTAGAGCGGCAAAGCGCGTGAACAGTCCGACGGCCAGCAACACCGGGCAGATCGTCTGTACGAAAATGCCAAAGTTCGTCGCGGCGACCCCGGCGAACAATGACAGCGAAGGCGAGATATGATTTTGCGCAATGAGTTGACCGCCCGGCAGCATATGCTCCAGGACATCCGTCACGAGGAAACCTTCAGCAAGCCAGAGTCGTATCAACACGTCGAGCGCCGGGCTGAGCAGCTGCGCGAGCGATGCGCATAGGTCGCCAGCGGCAGCGGCCCTGAGCCCAAGGGACGCCACAACCGGCGCCGGGTGCGGCGCCCGCGCCTTACTCTCGCTCTCCGAAGATACGGTCCACTGTATGCGTGTGGTCATATAGATTTCTTTTATGACGCGGTGGTGCCGCAACCTCCCAGAAAGTCGGGCTGCGGATTGGGATCTATGTGACGTCCGCGTTCTCCTAGATTCCTGCGTACCAGTTTTCGCCGCGCTCGCTCCAATATGTCGCGCGGAATTCGTTGGTGACTTCGATCGCCCTGATCCATTTGGCGCTCTTGTAGCCGAGCTTGGTCGAAGTGCGCAGCCGCAACGGATAGCCGAACGGATCGCCGATGATCTCGCCGGCATATTTGGTGGCGAGAATTGTCTGCGGATGCAGCGCAGTCGGCATCGATGCTTTCGGTGAAATCGTCGGCGCAGATGAAGTAGACATATTTCGCCGTCAGATCGGCGCCGACGCGCTGCAAGAAATCGCGCAAGTTCGGTCCGGACCACTGGCCGATATAGTCCCAACCTTCGACGCAGACGTGGCGGATGATGATCTCCTGCTCCGGCAGCGCATAGAGCTCTTGCGCGCGCCACGGCCGCTTGTCGGCGATGCGGCCGGCCAATTCCAGGGTCCAGCTCGCGCCGTCGACCGGCTTGACGTCCTCGATCGGATAATAGGCGTTGAAACGCGGCGGCTTCATAAC
>DASZCJ010000308.1:0-2039 GCA_035943155.1 Xanthobacteraceae bacterium
TCCCGACATTAGTCTGGTGTTGCGCAACACCGATATGTCGCGCCTGGCGCAGGTGCGCAGCGCCCGCGCCGGCTCCTCGGCTGAGGCGGTGCGGGAAGCCGACGATATCGGCGGACATAAAGTGCTTACCGGTTATGCCGCGGTTAATCCGCTCGGCTGGTTTGTTTTTGTGGAGACCCCGATAGAAGAAGCTTACGGCCCGCTTTATCGGGCGATCGCGCGCACCGGTTATGTCCTGCTCGGCGCGCTGGCGCTCGCCTTTATCGCCGGTATGTTTCTGGCCGGGCGCATGGTGGTGCCGATCCAGGCGCTGCGCGCTGGCGCCGCACGGCTTGGCAGCGGCGACCTCGGCCAACGCATCAACATCAAGACCGGCGATGAAGTCGAAGCGCTCGCCAATCAGTTCAACGATATGGCCGGCAATCTGCAAGAATCCTATGCCGACCTGGAAAAAAAGGTCGACCAACGCACCCACGAATTAAGCGAATCCTTGGAGCAACAGACGGCGATTGGCGAAATCCTGCGCGTGATCTCGAATTCGCCGGATGACGTGCAGCCGGTACTCAATTCAGTTGCCGAGCACGCAGCCCGCATCTGCAAAGCACAAGTTGTCGATATCATTGTGCTCGAAGGCAATATCTTGCGCAGCGGCGCTGCCTACGGCGAGCTGAGACGGGACATTGGCGAAGTGGCGCTTGATCGTTCCACCGTCATGGGGCGCGCCATTTGCGACATGCAGCCCGTACAACTCGAAGACCAGCAGAAAGCGGGCGACGATTTTGCCCGAGGACGCGAATTCGCACAGAGATTCGGGCATCGCACAATCCTCGCTGTTCCGCTGGTACGCGAGGATCGCGCGCTGGGCTGCATCCTGGTGCGCCGCACCGAAGTGCAAGCCTTCGACCAAAATGAGATCGCTCTTCTTACGACCTTTGCCGATCAGGCCGCGATCGCGATCGAGAACGTTCGGCTGTTCGAGGCCGAACAGCAGCGCACACACCAGCTTTCTGAATCACTGGAGCAGCAGACCGCGACATCGGAAGTGCTGAAAATCATCAGCCGCTCGACCTTCGATCTGCAGTCGGTGCTCAATACGCTGGTCGAGTCAGTCGCGCGGCTGTGCGACGCGGATATGGTATCGGTTCGCCGACCGAAGGGCCTCGGCTTCCTTCATGTCGCTACTCGCGGTGTGCCAAGCGAGTACAGCGAGTATATGCAAAATCATCCAATCGAACCAAGCCGAGGAACGATTGCGGGTCGAGTTTTGCTGGAAGGCAAGCCCGTCCATGTCGCCGACGTTCAAGTCGACCCGGAATATACCATGACCGCAATCTCGCAACGGGCTGGTTTCCATACTTTCCTTGGCGTGCCGCTGCTGCGCGAAGGAAGCCCGATTGGCATCATCATTCTAGGCCGCACAACGGTGCGGCCGTTCACCGATAAGCAGATCGATCTGGCCACGACTTTCGCTGACCAGGCCGTGATCGCCATCGAGAACGTGCGGCTGTTCGAGGAAATCCAGGAAAAGAGTCGCCAGGTCGAAGAAGCGAGCAAGCACAAGTCGCAATTCCTCGCCAATATGAGCCACGAATTGCGCACGCCGCTCAACGCCATCCTTGGCTATGCCGAGCTCGTCCTCGACGGCATTTACGGCGACGCGCCGGAGAAGATGCGCAACGTGCTCGAGCGCATCCAAACCAACGGCAAGCATCTGCTCGGCCTGATCAACGACGTGCTCGACCTGTCGAAGATCGAGGCGGGACAGCTCGTGCTCACGCTCAATGATTACTCGATCAAGGACATGATGCAGGGCGTCTATGTCGCGGTCGAGCCGCTGGCTGGCAACAAGAAGCTCGGCTTCAAGCTCGAAGTACCGTCGAACCTGCCGGCCGCGCATGGCGATGAACGTCGGCTATCGCAGGTGCTGCTCAATCTTGTCGGCAACGCGATCAAGTTTACCGATACCGGCGAAGTCGCCATGAAAGCCGCGGCGGCGAACGGCAGCTATACGATTGCGGTGACCGATACCGGGCCCGGCA
>DASZCJ010000309.1:0-2050 GCA_035943155.1 Xanthobacteraceae bacterium
GAACGCGGCGCGCGCCATATCCGAGGCGCCGGCATTGGTCGTCATGATTAAAATGACGTTGCGGAAATCGACCTGCTTGCCGTTGTGATCCGTGAGCTTGCCGTGATCCATGATTTGCAACAGCACGTTGAACAGATCCGGATGCGCCTTCTCGATTTCGTCGAGCAGGAGCACGCAATGGGGATGCTGATCGACGCCGTCGGTGAGCAGCCCACCTTGATCGAAGCCAACGTAGCCGGGCGGCGCGCCGATCAACCGCGACACGGTGTGGCGCTCCATGTATTCCGACATGTCGAAGCGGATCAGCTCAACGCCAAGCGTCGCCGCGAGCTGCTTGGCGACTTCGGTCTTGCCAACGCCGGTCGGGCCCGAGAACAGGTAACAGCCGATCGGCTTTTCCGGCTCGCGCAAACCGGCACGGGCCAGCTTGATCGAAGCCGACAGCGCTTCGATGGCCTTATTCTGCCCGTAGACCACGCGCTTGAGCGTTTCTTCGAGGTTTCTGAGAACCTCGGCGTCGTCCTTGGAAACCGCCTTGGGCGGAATGCGCGCCATTGTCGCGATGGTCGTCTCGATTTCCTTTAATCCGATGGTCCGCTTACGCCGGTTTTCCGGCAGCAACATTTGGGCCGCACCCGACTCGTCGATCACGTCGATCGCCTTGTCCGGCAGCTTGCGGTCATGAATGTAACGCGACGACAGCTCGACCGCCGCCTTAATCGCGTCGCTGGTATATTTCAGCTTGTGATAATCCTCGAAATACGGCTTCAGCCCTTTGAGGATTTCAATCGCGTCCGGAATGGTCGGCTCGTTGACGTCGATTTTCTGGAAGCGCCGAACCAGCGCGCGATCCTTTTCGAAATACTGACGGTATTCCTTATAGGTCGTCGAACCGATGCAACGCACCGTGCCGGAGGCGAGCGCCGGCTTGAGCAGATTCGAGGCATCCATGGCGCCGCCGGACGTCGCGCCGGCACCGATGACAGTGTGGATCTCGTCGATGAACAGGATCGCGCCCGGATAGGCTTCGAGCTCCTTGATGACCTGCTTCAGGCGCTCTTCAAAGTCGCCGCGATAGCGGGTGCCTGCAAGCAAGGTGCCCATATCGAGCGCGAATACCGTCGCGTTGCGTAACACGTCGGGAACCTCGCCGTGCACGATGCGGCGCGCCAGTCCTTCGGCGATGGCGGTTTTGCCAACGCCGGCTTCGCCGACGAACAGCGGATTATTCTTCTGCCGCCGGCACAGCACCTGGATGGTGCGATTGATCTCCGCTTCGCGGCCGATCAACGGGGCAATCTTGCCCTCGCGCGCCTTCTTATTGAGATTGACGCAATAGGCGTCGAGCGCATCGCCCTTCTTTTTCGGCTCGTCGCCCGATTTCGTATCCGTGTCCTCATCGGCGCCGCGCACCGGCCGCGCCTCGGACATGCCTGGCCGCTTGGCGATGCCATGGCTGATGTAGTTCACCGCGTCGTAGCGCGTCATGTCCTGCTCTTGCAGGAAATAGGCGGCATGGCTTTCGCGCTCAGCGAAAATCGCAACGAGCACGTTCGCGCCAGTCACCTCCTCACGGCCGGACGATTGAACGTGAATGACCGCGCGCTGGATAACGCGCTGAAATCCTGCCGTTGGTTTGGAATCCTCCGCGCCGTCGGTCACCAGATTATCCAGTTCCGACTCAAGATAAGCAATCAGGCTGCGGCGCAGCTTCTCCAGATCGACGTTGCACGCGCGCATGACGGCGGCGGCGTCTTGATCTTCAATCAGCGCCAACAGCAGGTGCTCGAGCGTCGCGTATTCGTGATGACGCTCGTTAGCGAGCGCAAGCGCCCGATGAAGCGACTGCTCAAGGCTGCGCGAAAAAGTAGGCATTTCCGTTGCTCATGCTTGTATTGAACGATCTTGTATTGAACGATTCTGCCGGAATCACTTCTTCTCCATTATGCACTGCAAAGGATGCTGGTGTTTGCGGGCAAAGTCCATAACCTGCGTCACTTTGGTTTCCGCGACCTCGTATGTGAAAACACCACATTCGCCGATACCGTGT
>DASZCJ010000310.1:0-19455 GCA_035943155.1 Xanthobacteraceae bacterium
GCGTAGCTTTGTGAGCGTGACCTTTCGGAACCGGGGCTCACTTTTCCGGATCATGCTCTAGCGTCCGCACCGATTTTCGCTTCGAGGTTCTAATCGTCTCGCAGTTGCCGGTTGTGCGCGGCCATTGCCCTGTCGGCGGCCCAGATCGACCGCGGCAACAGAGCGAGGCCATTCCATGACGCTTTCACCAAATCTTGCATCGATCGCTCCATCACCTCCTATTCCATCGACGCATCTTCCAGAGGCCGCCATTGCCACTAACGCGCCTGTACCGATCGCGGCTACCCCGAAAAACATCGAAATTTCCGGTTCGACCTGGACCGCGGCACGCATCGAACAGCTGCGCAGCTGCGTCGCCGCAGGCATGACCTGCAGCGAAATCGCCGCTGAGATCGGCGTCACACGCAACGCCGTGATCGGCAAAATTCATCGGCTCGGTCTATCGTCGGGGCGGCCCGCGGGTGCACCGGCGCGCGCGTCAACCAGCTGCCCTCCACGCGCGCGGCACCCGCGGGTACCGACGCAACGCCGTCTGTTGCGGCTGGCTTACGCGCAAGCCTCGCCTGGCGAACAAGCGACGTTGAATGTGTCGGTCGCCAGCGCCCATCCCTGCTCGCTCGTCGAGATCGCCGAGCGGCAATGCCGCTGGCCGATCGGCGATCCGGCGGCCGCGGACTTTGTGTTTTGCGGCAACGAGGCGATCACAGGCTTCACCTATTGCCTCGGCCACGCGCGCATGGCGTATCGCGCGCCGGCGGCGCGGCGCGGCTGACGGGTTTTTCCGTACGGGTGCGGGGGAGTCGTGGCCGGCCCGGGAGGGGTCCCGGGCCGGTTTTTTTATGTTCGGGAAGGTGAAAGAACGGGCTCGTTCGCCGCGACACGAATCGCAGCGGCTGCTAGGCTAGGTCTATCAGGACCGGCACAAACCTCAGCAGGGCGTGCATATCGATGTCGGGCCCGGCGGGCTCAAGATCGAGGGCAAATAACGAAGGCAACCGCCGCCGCTGCGCGAGCCAAGCCGCACACCTTACTGGCGGTTTCAGTCGTCGTTGCTGAAGCGATCGTCGCGCCGGAAGAAGCCGCCGCCCCAGAACGGCTCGCTCCGCGGCCGTGCCGTTTCGAATGACGGAGCTTGATCGGCTTGGTCCGGCGCCTCGCGGACGACGGTGCCGCGCCGGCCATAATATCGTTCGTCCGAACCAAAGCGTTGCTGCCTGCTCGACCGCGATGACGCTGCGCGGTCCTGATCGTCCTCCCGCGCCCCGGTATAGGAATTGTAAACCCGATTATAAGCGCGCGCGTCGAGCCGCCGCTCCGCGCCGCGCGCCGAGGACGTATCGGTTTCGTCGCCTGCGCCGCTGCGCGGCACATCCGACATCATCGTGCGGCTTCGCCTGTGGCGACCGCGGCGCGATGTCCCGGCGCGATCTTCATCAGAAGCCGAGGCGGCCTTTTGTTCATTGCCGGCGCGCTCGTCGCGGGCATCCTTGCGATCCGCATCGCTGTTTTTGCTCGCCGATCGCTCGGGCGTTGCATTCGGCTGTGGCGCCTGCTGCGGCGCCTGTGCTTGCTGTTGCGCGCCAGATGCTTGATGCGCGCGCGACAGCGCATCGGGCCAACGCGTCGGTTGCTGCTGGCCGGCAGTGCTGGCTTGCGACTGATCAGCGACCGGCGTCGCAGGTTGAGCTTGCGTTTGCGCTTGCGGTGGTTGCGGCTGGGTTTGCGCTTGTGGTGGTTGCGGCTGGGTTTGCGCCTGCGTCTTTGTTTCGGCTTGCGGCTTAAATTCTGTCGGTCCGAGCGGCTTTGCCGTCAATAATTGCGCCGGCACTTGCGGCGCTTGCGGCTGAGCGGATGCCGGGCGTGGCTGGGGCTGCGCCGGCGGCGGTCCCGACATTCCAGCCGACGGATCCGGTATGGCGCCGCCAACGATCCGGATGGACTTAGGCACCTGCTGTTGTTCCGGCGTCTGATTGTCCGCCCGCAAATCCGGCCGCGGTTGCCAAGTGAGCGCGCTGTCGATTGCGAATACCGTGAATCCGCCGATGACACCGCCGACCGATGCCGCGACCGCAACGACCGGCAGAATGCGCACCGCCCGGATGAGCCAGCTCAGATCGGGATAATCAGCGAGCGGCATGGCCGACTCCTTTGACCATCTCCCCGTGGTTACCCCGTCTCCCAAGATCGAAGGCAACGCGTAACTTCGATCCGCCGTTCCTTTTGGCCCCGGCTGTCCCCACAAAACTTGTTTGCACTGCGATGTTCCCGCGTTCCCAATGCGCGTCCTCAATGCATAGCCGCCCAGCGGAACGAGCGCCCGATTTCCGCGTTTTCTTCCCGACTCATCGCGAATGGGAGGCGGGACGCAGAAAAATCGTCGTGGAGACGATATGGTATGACCCGACACGATCAGGAACTTTTAGAAAAGCAATTGCATGGCGTGGATAGCGCCCCGCCAAACGGCGTTTTGATGCTTGCTGTCGCCGCGGTATTTTTTGCCGGCATGGCCGTCGGCGGTTTTCTCTTCGCTTATACCGATCAGCCGCCAATGCGGCTCGCCGCCAACGACATCGTCGCGGCGCAGCAATCGCAGCCGACGATCCCGACGACGCGGTAGCCGGCTGTCAGGTCGGAACTTGCGTCCGATTATTCTTCCGGCTCGGTTGTGAAAAACAGCGGATAGCCTTTGCTTTTGCCGAGTTCGGTCGCTTCCTTGGCTTTGGTTTCGGCGACGTCGCGGGTGTAGACGGCAATGACGCAAGCGCCGCGCTGATGCGCGGTCATCATCACGCGGTAGGCTTGATCCCCGCTCATGCGGAATACTGCCTTGAGCACCAGCACAACAAATTCGCGCGGCGTGTAGTCATCGTTCAGCAGAATAACTTTGTAGAGTGGCGGGCGCTGGGTTTTTGTTTTCGTCTTGGTGCGCGGTGCGACGACGGTTTTCGTCATTGCAAAGCCCTTGGATCCTCAGCCCGTAATTTAGCGGCACCCACAATTTAGTGGTCGCTCACGGATCGGCGTCGCTGACAATATTTGCGTCCGATCAGAAGATGCTTTCTTGCACTTTGGCCGCATATCGCTATCTAATCCCGAAACCGCAAATATAATCCTCCGGTGCTGCGCAACCAACGCCTAGCAGCATCTGGAACCGCCCGTGACGTTTGGCGTTGACCACCGCTTTTGTGCGAAGATCGACGATTACGAGTTCAGCGCACGCGACTTGTCGGAGGCTTCGTCATGCACATTCTCTGGGTGATCATCATCGGTTTTGTCGCCGGCATCATTGCGCGCTTTTTAGCGCCCGGTCCTAACAATCCAGCAGGTTTTATTCTCACCGCGCTCCTTGGCATCGGCGGCGCATTTGTCGCCACCTTCATCGGGCAAGCGATCGGCTGGTATGGGCCAGATCAGGGCGCCGGACTTATCGGCGCAGTCGTTGGCGCGCTGGTCGTCTTGTTCATCTGGCACCGGTTGGTTTCGGCGCGCGCTATCCCAGACCCCGCCGACCGGCGCTGGGTTTAGCAAGCACCGACGGTCGCCGCGGCGATTTGCGTTCGACGACAACCGCGCGCGATGCTCCGGTACGGCCGGCAATCGTCAGCCGCGTGTCATCGGCGGATCGTCGCGACTTCAGAATTGCCCACCTCGCCTCCTCCGCTGAAACGGCCATCAGCGAAGTGACGATGTCGATTTGGGCTTCGAGATCATCGGTCAATCCCTGTGCCGCCAACGCCGCATCGTCCACCGTCGGCGGATCCCGCCGCACCCGGCGCCGGCCGTCCTTGGTGTCCCAAATTTCGCTCATTGTGCCGCAACCTCCGGCCGCATTCCGCCCCGGTCAGAAGTGATTATCAGGAATTTACCGCACTGCAACAAGATAATTGTGCAGTGCACTCACAAAATTGTTAACGCGACTGATGACGCTTAGTTCGGGGCGTGAGCGGACTTTTGCAGCCGCTAGAAAACAGGCTCCCGCTCTTTTGCGATCATGCTTTAGCGGGGCGGCATTTCGCTAAACAGCACGCCGCCTTTTGCCTTCGAAGTTCTTGGCGTCTCGACCAGCGAAACGGTGACCTGATCGGCGCTCGTGCCGGCATTCTTGACCACAGCTTGAGTAATATCTTTGACCAGACCGCGCTTTTGTTTGAGCGTGCGCCCCTCCAAAAGATAAACGACAACTTCGGGCATTCGTCGCTCCATTGTTGTTGCCGGCCTGCCGCACTCGATCATTACTATTGTGCCGGGCGCAGGGCGGGCCTTTGGTTTCTGTCGCTCGCCGTCGCCAAATGGCCGGCAGCGGCAGTTTTCTTTTTTGCGGTCCATTGGCGCCAGGCCGAGCAATGGTCCGCTGCGGCAGCGGTATGTTTGCGCGTCTTGATGAATGTGCCTCAACCAGCGCGCCGTGGTCCGCATAGCTGAGATACGGCGGTTCTAGAGCCCGCCGTTCGCCGAATGCGGATAATAAGATCGGCCGGAATGGGCAACGAATAGCCGGCGCAGGATCGATCCCAATCCGGGAGCGGGCGCGGCTTTGCCGGACGCATGGCGCTTGCCTTTTTTCGGCGGCAGCGTCTCCGGCGCAATAATACTTGGGCTCTCCGGCCCGCTCACAGGTGCCGCGTCCGCCGTTTGCGGCACCACACTCGGCCCAACCGCAGTCATAGCGGACGATGATCCCGCCGCGACACTTGCATTCCCGTCGGCTGTGGCTGCAGCCGTGGCGGGCGCCGGCGCCGCGTTGCTTGCCGCGTTACTTGCCGACAACGGTGTTGCTGACGCGCTTGGTGCCGGCACGGATGGCGCTGGTGCGACCGATGTTGTCGGAACGAGTGCGGGCGTCGCTGTCGCCACAGTGGCTAGCGGCGCGGCTGGCGGCGGGTTAACCGCTTGCGGCTGCACTTGCAGCTGCGCGTGCGGGAGCGCGCGAGCTGCCGTTCGAGCGGAAGCACTTGGCTTGAGCGTTGGCGGCGCTGCGCTGGCAGCAATAGGCGCAGCAGCAGGTACCGCGCTTACGGCAATCGCCGGAGAACTCACTGCTGCGGCGCTCACCGTCGGGGCGACCGATGGCACAGCCGTTTCACGCACGCTGGTCACTATGGCGCGCGCCGCGATTGGCATTTTCTGCGCTTCGGCGGGACGCTCGACCAGCGACAAGACAACCCCGGCACCAGCGGTGGCCCCGATCGCCGTTGCGACGAGGACGACGCGCGCAGTGCGCGCGAGGCTTGGCGCTGGGGCCAGGTAGCCCCATTCCGGACTGAAATTTTTGGCCGAACGCATCAGGATCCCACGATTTGCAACGCTGACCGCTCCAAAAAAACGCGCTGGCCTATCCCAGCCCCGCTACCCCTCTGCACAAAATATCGCGGGCAAGTGGCGGGTTCCACTGCCGATTCTCAATGGCTTAGCGACGGTAACCGCAATCGGCAAGGCATGGCCGTCAGGAACAGCCAGTTACCGCCAGAAAAACTAGGAATTGTTGCCAAATGGCACCAGGTTTGCCGTCCTGAGGGTCCCGGTCCAAGCGGCGCATGCTTTATTTCCGGGCGCATCAAGAATCGGAGCTGAACGGCCGCGCGTTCGGCACAGCACCGCCGATGCGCTCGCCGACCGAGGCAAAGGCGTCGCCGATCGCGGTCACGGCATGCCAGGTCGCGGCAACAACGTGGTCCTTTAGATCGAGCGTTTTGGCGAGAAGCGAATCCGGATCGCGGGCCAGCCGATCGGCCGGCGGCGAGCCCTCGTTCTGCTGCGCATTCTGCTCGGCTTGCTTATCGGCTTGCTTTTCGGCCTGAGCAATCACGAGCGGCACCCGCGCGCCCGCAACAGACGTGTTGACCGGCCTGCCGCGCGGCACGGCAATCTTCGTTGGCGCCGCTGGCGCAGCGCCATGACGATTAGCCGCGATCGAGGCGAGCTTGGTTTCGGCAGCCGCCAGGTCAGCGCTCGCTGTCGCGCGCGCCTCGTTTTCCTGTGCGGCGGTTTCTTGCGCAGCTCTAGCATCCGCCACGGCGCGCGCGGTCTCCGCGTCCTGCGCGGCGAGACGGCTCTTTTCCGCCGCCATCTGCAAGTCCAGATAGCTGATAATGGCGGCGTGCTCGTCACGGACGAGCGCCAAAACTTCCGCGGAGGCAGGGCTAATCTGTTCCAGCGCTGGCTGCGGCGGAGCAGTGCGGCCGAATTGATACTGGGTGAATAGGAATCCGCCGATCACGCTCGCCAGGGCCGCCGGCAAGATGTCCAGCATGAACTTACCGGCGAACCGCGCCAGCAGCGGACTCCGCTTACGCGTCGCGCATCGCCCGTCGTCATGCCCATCCGCAATACCGTTCGCCCGCATGGCTCTGCCCCTTACCGATAACAACGCCTAGCTTTTTCAAACGACTGGTTGAATTTCAAACACCGGTTCTGGGCGCCGCAGCGCCAGGAAAAAGGATTTTTTTGGGCATTTCACAGCTTTCTCATGGAATCAACCTATGGATCAGGCTGGGATCAGCGTCCGGGTTTAGCTTCGGCGATCAGTTTAAGTCTCCGGCTGCAGTCCGGCGATCAGCCAACGGCTGATCGTGGCGGCGAGCCAGTCGACTGCAGGCTCGTCGAGAACAAGCCCGATCGGCGGCTGCGGCAACTGTTCGCGATTGCGCACGAAAACGCTGCATTGCCCGAGCAGCCACACGGCAGCCACAGTAAGCGTGCGCTGATCGGCATCGGGCAGAAAGCGATGCACGAGTTCGCTGGCAAGGCCTAAAAAGGGCGCTGCCTCTTCGGCGACAAGGCTGCGAAATACCGCGGTCGGCTGCACGGTTTCCCAATTGAAGATGCGCATATGGCGGCTGTACTCGTCGCGGCCGAGCAAGGGCTGGAGCTGGCGCCGGATGAATTGCGCCAGCGCCTCCTCGCGTGACATCGAACTGAGTTCTTCGGCATGCGCGAGCTGGTGTTCGGTCAAACCGCGGAACGCCGCGCGCAACACCGCGCGATACAGCCCGTCCTTGCCTTCGAAATGGTAGTTGATGGCGGCTTGGTTCACCTTGGCCTTGGCGACGATGGCGCGGACGCTGGTGCCGTCGTAGCCGGATTCGGCGAACAACCGCTCTGCCGCCTTCATGATGCGCTCGCGCGTGACCTCGGAGGGCCGCGTCATCCGCCTTACCGTCGCCATTTTTCAAACCGTCGTTTGAATTCCTGATATGCGGTTGCTGTGCATAATGCAATCGGTTCTTTGCGAGGCGTGCAAAACTCATGTGTTTGCGGGCTAGGCGCAATCGGCCGCCCGTATTAGGGTTTCTGCCCTTCACAGCCCGCTAAAATGAACGAATGCAGCCAATTCCATAGGAGAGAGGTTGATGAATCAGCATCAATTGCCGTCTGATATTGTCGGTCTTGCCAAGGTCATGCCGCCCTTGTCGCGGCGTGGATTCATGTCGAGTTCGGCGGCAGCGGCCGCCGGCTACACGCTCGCCGCCGGGCCGGTGCGCGCCGAAGTCATTCATACCGACACCAAAGGGCTCGAAGCCGGCGACGCCAAGGTCAAAGTAGCGGGCGGCGACATGCCGGTCTATTACGCGCGGCCCGCGGGCGCGCAGCATCCGCCGATCATTCTCGTCTGCCAGGAAATTTTCGGCATCCACGAATGGATCAGCGACGTAACGCGGCGCCTTGCTCATGCCGGCGCCTTTGCAATCGCGCCCGATTATTATTTCCGGTTGGGCGATATGAGCAAGGTCAGCGATACCCAGGAATTGATGCCGAAGGTCAACAGCAAGAGCGACGCTGAACTTTTCACCGACCTCGACGCCGCAGTGGCGTGGGCGAAATCGCAAGGCGGCGACGACAACCGGCTTGGAGTCATCGGTTTCTGCCGCGGTGGCCGTAACGTCTGGCATTACTCGGCGCATAATCCAAAGCTCAAAGCCGGCGTTGCCTTCTATGGTCCGCTCGCTGACAAGAGCGATGCCGCGCCGAAGAGTTCGATCGAGCTCGCCCCCGAAATAAAGGAGCCTGTCCTCGGCCTCTATGGCGAGGCGGATGGTGGCATTTCGGTCGACCAGGTCCATCAGATGGAAGCGGCGCTCAAGGCCAGTGGTAAAACCGCCGAATTCCATATCTATCCCGGCGCGCCGCACGGTTTCGTCGCCGATTATCGGGCGAGCTATCGCAAAGAGGCGGCCGAGGATGCCTGGAATCGTATGGTTGGCTGGTTCAAGAAGTATAAGGTGCTGAGCTAATCCGCTGATGCTCGAAGGGACGCGGCACCGTCCGGCGCCGCGTTTTCGGCTGTGGACGATAACGCGGGGATACGGATTGGAGGAACGCGCATGGCTCGCATCGAACAGCTGGAACGAGAAAAGCTCGGCGCGCGCCAGCAGCAACTCTATGACGAAATCATGCGCACGCGGCCGCGCGGCAAGCTCAGCGGGCCATTTTCAGTATGGATTCACCGGCCCGATATCGCCGAGCCCGCCAATGCGCTCGCCAATTGTTTTCGGATCAGTCCCAAGCTCGACAAGCGACTGATCGAACTGATCGTGCTCTTGGTATGCCGCGACGCCACCGCCCAATATGCTTGGTCTGCGCATTTCAATCTCGCCCGCGAGGCCGGACTAAGCGGCGAGACGATCGAGGCCATTCGCGCGCGCCGGCGGCCGGAATTCGGCCGCGACGACGAGCGGATTGTCTATGATCTCGTGACCGAGCTGCTCGCGAGCAAGAAAGTGAGCCCGGCAACGTTCGGTCGCGCCGAAGCCGCGCTCGGCCGCGACGGCATCATCGAGGCCGTCACCTGTGCCGGCTTTTACACGATGATCGGATTCACGCTGAACACCTTCGAAGTTCCGCCGCAGTCCGGCGGCGATATCCTGACCTGACCGCCCTGTTTGTTCCGGCAAGAGTTAATCAGAGCGCGCCAATGCGGGCTTTGGTACCAGCTTTGACACCCATCTTGGCGCCCATTTTGGTACCCGTTTTGCGGCGCTGGCCTTTCTGCGCCTTTTGTAAAATGGCCGCACCGCGTTTAGTCAAAGCCACCGTCCGCGCGCCATTACCATCGATCCGCACCAGATCCTCGATGACAGCGTCTTCCCATACCGAAAGCCGCGGACAGCTGGTGCGCCAGGCGTCCATTGCCTGCGCGTAAGTGCGCGGCCGGTCCGCCACCCAGGACAGAAATTGGATCATGATCAGGCTTGGAGAATCGGACATCGCGGCCTCCTTCCCTGCGTCGCTACTATAGACCCAAATGGCATTGCATGCAGCTTGGGATGAAGCTTGGGATGAAGCTTCGGTATACAGCCTCGCTGGCGCCATCGTGCTAAGCTCACTACGCATTCGAACGAAAAGATGATTCCTATAAACTCAAAGCGGGGATTTGTATGGACATCCTCATCAGAGCGCTCATTACATTCGTCGTTGTTTTCCTGGTCCTTTATCTGGTCAACATGCTGCCGATTGATGGCCGTGCGAAGCAGATCGTGCGCGTCATCGTCATTATCATCGGCATCTTATCGTTGCTCGGCTACCTCGTAAATTTCTGAAGTCGCCGTGCCAGCCACACGCTGTATCGAGGGTTATGTGATCGTCTCAGCCGATGGCATGATCGCGGATGCCAAAGGCCAAATGCCGCCCTCGATCCGCAACGAGGCCGATCAGCGTTTCTTCCAGGACGCTCTCGACCGCGCCGGCGCCGTGGTCCACGGCCGGCATTCGCACGAAGGCGGCCCCCGCGCCGCCCGGCGCAAGCGGTTGATCCTCACCCGCCAGGTAGCCGCCATGGCGCCGGATACTTCGCACCCCCATTCACTATTATGGAACCCGGTTGGCGCGACCCTTGAGCAGGCGCTCGCACAGCTTGGCGTCGGCGATGGCACCATCGCCGTCATCGGCGGCCGTGACGTGTTCAGCTTGTTTCTGCCACTCTATGACGCATTTCATCTTTCTCGCGCGGCGCATGCGCAGATCCCGGGCGGGCTTGCCGTGTTTACCGAGGTCGGCCCGAATGCCACGCCGGAGGACGTGCTCACGCAGCGTGGTTTACAACCCGGTCCGCGACACGAACTCGATCCCGCCGCCGGCGTTTCGGTCGTGACCTGGCAGCGCAGTCGAGGGCGCTGACGATTGTCACCGCGATGATTATTTTATCGAAAAATGCCGCCCTTTCGTCCCCGCTCCGCTCCGTCATCCACCGTCGCGCTGGATTATGAGATAGCGCAAGAACAAGCCGCGGCGCTCGGGCGGACGGGTCGCGCGCTCGAAGCCGCGCTGGCCGCGCTGGCCGAATATGACCGCAATGGGCGAGCTGCCGGCGAGGCGCGGGCCAAGCTGGTCGATGACGCCGGCGAAGCTCTGTGGCGCCTTCTCGTTCAGCGGGAATGCTGCGGCTTGCGCGATCCGCGGCCGGTCATGAGCGACTACCGGGTCCCGCAAGAGGTGCAAAACCGGATCGGGATATTTCGCGGCCCGAAGCGCAAAACGCGCTGAACTCGCCACACTGAACCGCCACCGGCCCGTCCAGACCACAACTTTGCTCGCTTAGCCTGGCTGGCAAGGTTTTGTTCACCCTTTGCGATGCATTATCCCTGACAGTTCAATGGTGTAGCGGCGCGTTCCGTAGATGCGTACCCCCCAGCTGGCCGAGGAATTAGAGGCGGCGCTCGTTTCGGGCAGCGCCACCCGCCGCACCGATATCCTCAATCGCGTCACCGATCTCTTTATCTACGGCGCCGCGCGCTATTCGCCTGAACAAGTGGACTTGTTTGGTGATGTCATGGCGCGCCTAGTGCACGGCGTAGACGCTGACGCGCGCGCCCGATTGGCCGAGCGATTGGCGCCGATCGCAAATGCACCGGCAAACGTGATCCGATTGCTCGCGCTGGACGACGAGATTGCGGTCGCAGCTTCCATACTGGCCCAATCCGAACGGCTTGCCGAGCGCGAGCTCTTGCTGATCGCCAACGGCAAGGGCCAAGCTCATCTTTTGACCATCGCGCGGCGGCAGAACTTAAGCGCACAGGTCACTGACGTGCTGATCGCGCGTGGCGATCGTGACGTACTTGCTTCGTTGGCCCGCAATGGCGATGCGCAATTTTCCGAGGCCGGCCGGCAGCGGCTCCATGAGCGAACGCGCGGCAATGCCGCACCTGCAGTCGAGCCGGCGCAACGATTGCGGATCGGACCACAAGATCGGCCGCCGTCGCCTGGCGAGTCCGAGATCTACCGCTATGCCCGCCACGGTAAGTTAGAAGAGACTGCCGCCGCGCTGTCGATCATTTCAGGCCTGCCGAAGGATGCGGTCGAGCGCACGCTCCTTAACCCGCGTGCCGAAGCCGTGCTCGTTCTTGCGAAAGCCGCAGGATTGTCGTCGATCACCACCGAAGCAATCCTGCGCTTGCGCGCGGCCGATTGCGGCATGTCGGCGGAGGATGTGGCGCAAGCTATGGCAAAGTTCAGCCGCTTGCCGCGAGATAGCGCACGGCGCGTGCTGAACTTCTTCCGCATCCGCCTCGAAAACCCGCAATCCGCAGGCGCATCGACGGCGCCGCCGGCATTGATCGTCAAGCCTTAGCCGTCAAGCCTGATCGTCAAGGCCGAGCAGTCCAAGCCTTGACGGTCAAGCCTTGGCCGGCAAGTGCCGCCGCGGTTTGCTTCGGACTGATCTTAGTAGCAGTAGCCCGGCTGCACCTGTAACCAGGAGCCGTTTGGATAACGGTAATAGCAGCCGCTGCGCCACCAATAATAACCGCTGTGCCGGCGTTGTGCTTCCGATGCAATCACCGCGCCAGTAGTGGCGCCGATCACCGCACCGGCAACGGCACCGCCAGCACCGCGACCAACGGCGCCGCCGATTATGCCGCCAAGCGCGCCGCCGACGATCGCTCCGGCGACCGGATCCTGTGCCGATGCCTGTTGCACCGGCATGAACGCCACGCCTAAGAAGGCCGCGGCTGCCAAACTTCGCTTCATTATCCCTCCCCCTCTTCACTCCTCGAATTCCATCCGGAGTCGGCTTTTAGACTTCGCCAGCCGTCGGTTTTGAAATTCGCCGCATCATAGACCGTCTCGGGGCCGAACTTCGACTGGAATGTTGCCCAATGGAGCAGCACCATTTACCCGCTCTACGGTGGCGGAAAGCATTGAGGGATGCGGGTTTTCATAATTAAGCCACCCGCCAGAAATTGATAAGCGTTAGGCGTGGCTTCTCCGGTCGAGCTCTGACGGCGTCTCACCGAGATCCAGCGCTCGTCTCGCGAGCGCAAGCAAGAAACGCGAGATCGCAAAGACATTAGAGTCGGGCCGGCATGCCATTCCAACTTGCAATTTCTTCACGTCGCGCAACAACAAACGTGACAAAGCGTTAAAGGTTTCGTTGCAGAATCTGCTTGACTCCCCGCTGATTGCATTTATGTGGGGATTTAGCCGCTGTTGGTCGGTTCGCGTGGACTGATCGAGCGGCTTTCGCTTGCCGTGACGTCGGTCCGCCGGCATCTCGGATTGTTGTCCCTGATTGGGGAGGACGGCATGAGTCAGAACGCCCTCTTGCGATCGGTGAAGGGCTTGGGCGCTCCAAGTACCGCCCGCAAGGAAGACCGCAAGGAAGAGCGCAAGACAAAATTGAAAGTGGCGGCTTCGGCGGCGGCAGAAAGCCGTCAGGAATTTCCCTCCAAGGACCACTTTGCCCTTCGCCATGGCGTGCGCTGCGCCGGCGTGCATCTGATCGTGGACCTGCACGGCGCCAAGCGGCTCAATGACATCGATCATATCGAGGCGACGTTGCGGCGCTGTGTCGAAGCCGCTCGTGCGACACTCCTGCACATTCACCTGCATCATTTCCAGCCGAGCGGCGTGTCCGGTGTCGCCGTGCTGGCCGAGAGCCACATCTCCATCCACACCTGGCCGGAGGCCGGTTATGCCGCGTTGGACATATTCATGTGCGGCTCCGCCGAACCGGACAATTGTATTCCGGTGCTGCGGGAAGCGTTTGCGGCAAAGCGCGTAGACGTCAATGAAATCCTGCGCGGGCAAGAGACCTTACAAGAGGCTTCACAAGAAGCCTGACTAAGTGCCTGCTCGGACCATAACTCGAACAGCAAGCGGCCGGGATTTGTCCCGGCCTTTTGTTTTTGCAAAAAGCTGCTTTTTGCGTGTTCGGAGGCTGAATTTGCGTTGATTGCGCAAGATGGGCCACCATCTGCCGGCAGGCTGTCGCGGGGGGTGCAACGGTGAAAAAATCGATCAAACGTCCAGCCAAAAAATCGGTCAAACGGCGCTGGATTCCAGAGACCCTGTTCGACGATCTCGGTTTCCGCATGACCTTCGAAGTCGACAAGGTGCTTTACGAGCTGCACACCAAGCACCAGCATCTTGTACTGTTCGAGCACCGTTTCTTTGGCAAGATGCTCATGCTCGATGGCGCGACGCAAATCTCCAAGAAGGACGAGTTCATCTACCAGGAAATGATGTCGCATGTGCCGTTGTTCGCCCATGGTAACGCCGAGGACGTGCTCATCGTCGGTGGCGGCGATTGCGGCATTGCCGAGGAGGTGCTCAAGCACGGCACGGTGAAACGGCTCACCCAGGTCGAGATCGACCCCGCCGTCATTGAGTTCGCCAAGGAGCACTTTCCGGAATTCACCAAGCCGGTCTTTGCCGACAAACGCTTCGAATCCGTGATCGACGACGGGGCGAAATATGTCGCCAGGACCAACCGACGGTTCGATGCCATCATCGTAGATTCCACCGATCCAATCGGCCCGGGAAAGATTTTGTTCGGCAGCAAATTCTACGCCGGTTGCAAACGTTGCATGAAGCCAGGCGGTGTTCTGGTGACGCAGAATGGCGTGCCGTTTTTTCAGAAAAACGAGCTTGCTTCCACTATGGCAAAGTTCCGCCGGCTATTTGCAGATGCAAATTGCTATATCGCTGCCATCCCCGTCTATGTCGGCGGCCACATGGCCATGGGGATCGCCAGTGACGACAGGCAATTGCGGCATCACGCGGTGGAGACTATCGCGCAGCGCTATCGCACGGCCGCCAATTTCAAGACCAAGTATTGGACGCCCGAGGTTCACGTCGCTGCATTTGCCCAGCCGCGCTTCATCGCCGATCTCGTCGCCAGAGGATGCGCGCCAAAGCAAGCCAAGACGGCCGGCAGACGAACGCCAGGCTTTGGTGTAGCCTAAGGATCATTGGCGGATCTGTAGAGTTGAAAAGTCGAAAATATGAGCTTCTTTCCGGCCAAGGACCCGGTCTTCGGCGACGCCCGATCGAGCGATGCGATTGCGCAAATCATCGTGCCGCGTTCGGTCGATCTCGGCGGCCTGCAGGTCCGGCGCGCTTTGCCATCGGCGCGCTCGCGCATGGTCGGGCCGTTCATTTTTTTCGATCATTTCGGCCCGGCGGTCTTTCGCGTTGGCGACGGCATCGACGTGCGGCCGCATCCGCATATCGGCCTGGCGACGGTGACATATTTGTTCGATGGCGAGATCGTGCATCGCGACAGCCTCGGCAGCGCCATGCCGATCCGACCCGGCGCCGTCAATTGGATGACTGCCGGCCGCGGCATCGTTCATTCCGAGCGCACGGCGCCCGACCACCGGGATGGCGGCGAGCCGCTGCATGGCTTGCAATTGTGGGTCGCGCTGCCAGTCAAGGATGAAGAAACTGCCCCGGCTTTCGCGCATACGGCGTCCACCGATATTCCGCAAATGCGCGAGAATGGTTTGACACTGCGGGTCATCGCCGGCGCGATGCACGGCTTGCGCTCGCCGGTCACCACGTTATGGGAGACGATCTTTGCCGAGATACGGCTTAAGGCCGGCACTGTCCTGCCGTTCGGGACAGAATATGAAGAGCGGGCGCTCTACGTGATTTCAGGCGAGATCGAAATCGGCGGTTATCGCCATCCCTCGCAACAACTTTTGGTGCTCAAGCCCGGCGACCGCACCGAAGTGAAGGCGGTGGACGATGCCCATTTCGTCCTGGTCGGCGGTGCTGCGATGGATGGACCGCGTCATATTTGGTGGAATTTCGTGTCCTCGCGCCAAGACCGCATCGAGGCCGCCAAAGCCGATTGGAAAAACGGCCGCTTCGCTGCCGTTCCCGGCGACAGCGCGGAGTTCATTCCGCTGCCGGAGTGAGCCTTCCTGCATTTGAACCGTTTCACGCGCTCCGGAAATAGCGAAGTTTCGTCGGCAGCCCGACCGCGCTAGGCTGAACGTGACCGACGTCGGAAAGCGGAGAAATGCAATGGCCCTTGTGCGTGCGCGGATCGCGGTGCTGATGTTGGCGGCCGCTTGCATCGCAATTGCGACGGCACCGGCGCGGGCCGCGTCGGACCTCGAGCGCGCTTATCGTGTGATCGCCAGCAAAAAATTCGTCGATCTCACGCACGCATTCGGGCCCGACACGCCGGTTTGGTCCGGCTTCGGCCAAGCCAAATTCTCGCCCGCCGCCGATCCGAAGACGCACGAGCCCTACTCGATCGCGAAGGACGGATTCCGCGCCAGCTACTACGAAATGGTCGGCCAGTACGGCACGCATGTCGATCCGCCGGCCCATTTTGCCGAAAACGGCATCACCATGGACCAAATGCCGCTCAAGCAAATGATCCTGCGGCTGGTCGTGCTCGACGACACTCCATATCTCGCCAAGGATCCCAACCACGCTTTTTCCGTCACTGACCTTAAAAACTGGGAGCGCGAACATGGCCGCGTGCCGGCCGGCGCATTCGCTGCGCTGCGCACCGACATGTATAAGGACTGGGAGTCCGATCCAGCACGCTTCAAGCGCGAACCATTTCCCGCCTGGGCGTTCGAGACCATCAAATATCTCTACGAGCAACGTGGCGTCACCGCGACCGGCCATGAATCGATGGACACCGACATCACCGACAAGATGGATTCGGAAACCTACCTTCTCCAGCACGGCCACTTTCAGATCGAAGTCATGGCCAATCTCGACAAGGTGCCGCCGACCGGCGCGCTAATCGTCGTGACTTGGCCGAAAGTGAAAAATGGGCTCGGCTTTCCCGCCCGCGCCTTTGCGATCTTGCCTTAAGCTGCCGCGCGCTGATCTGCCATGGCATCTTCTGTTCCCTCCCCCGATATCGAGCGGCTTGCGCGCGGCGTGCGCGACGGCGATCGCACCGTATTGTCGCGCGCCATCACTTTGATCGAAAGCAAACGGCTGGATCATCGCCAGACGGCCGCGGCGCTGATGCAAGCGCTCGTGAAAGATACCGGCGAGGCCGTTCGTGTTGGCATTACCGGCGCGCCCGGCGTCGGCAAATCGACGCTGATCGACGCGCTCGGCAGTATGTTGACCGCACAGCAGCGCAAAGTCGCGGTGCTCGCGGTTGACCCTTCGTCGCGGCGCACTGGCGGCTCGATCCTGGCGGATAAGACGCGCATGGCGCGGCTCGCCAATGATCCGAACGCCTTTATACGCCCCTCGCCTACTTCCGGAACGCTCGGCGGGGTGGCGGCCAAGACGCGCGAGACCATGCTGTTGTGCGAGGCCGCCGGTTACGATGTGGTTCTCGTCGAAACCGTCGGCGTCGGCCAGTCCGAGATCGCGGTCGCCGATATGACCGATTTTTTCCTGGTGCTGGCCTTGCCCGGAGCGGGCGACGAACTGCAGGCACTTAAAAAAGGCGTCGTCGAGCTTGCCGACATGATCGCCGTCAACAAGGCCGACGGCGATAACGTCGCGCGCGCCAAGTTCGCTGCGTCACAGTACAGCGCGGCGCTGCACATCCTCTTGCCGCGCTCGCGGAACTGGTCGCCACCGGTCGTCACTTGTTCGGCGCTGACCGGCGAAGGCATCCCGGCGCTGTGGTCGCATATCCTCGACCATCGCCAGCGGCTGACGGCATCTGGCGAGCTCAACGCGCGGCGCGGCGAGCAGCAGGTGAAATGGATGTGGACGATGCTGGAGGAGCGGTTGTTCGCGCCGCTACGCTCCGAGCGGGCATTGAAATCCGCTTTGCCGCGCATCGAGGCCGACGTCGCCGCTGGCCGGCTCGCGCCGGCAACGGCGGTAGAGAAGATCGCCGCTATGCTGCGCGCATGATTCCGATACGCGTCATCATCGCAGGCTTCGGGCCGTTTCCCGGCGCGCCATCGAACCCGAGTGGCCGCTTGGCGACCGCGCTGGCACGCCGGCGCCGCCCCGCACTCGCCGACATCGAGATCACGAGCCACGTCTTTGCGACCGCTTACGCCGCGGTCAATCGCGATTTACCGAAATTGCTGGCGCGAAATCCCGACGTGCTGCTGATATTCGGTCTGGCGGGCCGCCGGCGGCACATCTGTATCGAGACGCGCGCACGTAACGCGCGATCCATCCTATTTCCGGACATTGACGGTTATCGCCCTGAGCGTATAGCGATCGAAGCCGGACAGGCCGAAGCGCGAACGGGAAATGCACCGTTCCATCGACTTCTCAATGTGGTGAGACGAAATAAATTGCCGGCGCGACTGTCGCGCGATGCCGGAGCTTACCTTTGCAATTACGCGTATTGGCGCGCTTTACAGCACGCTCGCGGCAGGCAGCCGCTGGTGCAGTTCGTGCACATTCCGTGGGTCAGCGCGGCGGGCCAGCTGGGAAAATTCAAACGTCGCCCGCCGACGCTTTCGCGACTGGTCACTGCAGCCGAGAGCCTTTTGATCGCTTTGCTTGCCGCCAGCCGTCGGGTACGGCAGCAGGCTATCGAAGCGCATCCGTTATCCGCATCTGCCCGATCTCGAAACCGTTCCAGTTACGCAGGCTCGGTTGCACGAAACGCTCGAGCGCGGCGCGTTCGCTCGCCGTGAGCGGCAGAAACCGGGCGATCAGCGCCGCCGTAATTGCCTGCGCCGCGCGGCCGGCGCCGTCATCGCATTTGACCGCGATGCCTAATCCCTCATGCGGCAGTGTTGCGCAATAGACGCCTTCGGCGCCGGTTTTCACCAGCACGCGTTCGCCGAACAGCTGCATAATTTCGGTGCAGAAGCGACCGGTGCCGGCGACGTACCACGGTTGCCGCATACAGGCCTGGCGAAGCCGCGCTGCGGCCCGCACGCGCTCGGCGGAAATCCCGCGGCCGGCGCCGAACTTGGCAAATGCATGCGCAAGATTGGAGAGCGGCACCGCCCAGGTCGGCACCGAGCAGCCATCGATGGCGCAGCACGCCTCACCCAGCGCCGCGCCGGTAAAATCCTCCAGCACAGCGCGAACGAGGCGCTGGACCGGATTGTCAGCCCGCCAATATTCGGCGTGATCGAGGCCCATCGCGCGCGCGACGCAAAGAAAGCCGGCATGCTTGCCGGAGCAATTGTTATGCAGCGGTGACGGCGCGCCGGATCGCGCTACCGCGGCGGCTGCGGGCTGGGCGATGGGCCAATGCGCGCCGCAGCGCAGTGCTGACGGATTAAGGCCGGCTTTCGCCAGCATGCGCTCGACGCCGGCCACGTGCGCCGCTTCGCCGCTATGCGAGGCGCAAGCAAGCGCTAGTTCCTCTTCAGCCAAACCAAAGCGCTCCGCCGCGCCCTGTTCGATGAGCGGCAAAGCCTGCAACGCCTTCACTGCCGAACGCGGGAAGATCGGCGTCGTCACGTCGCCGATGGCGAGCGCCGTATTGCCTTCGGCATCGCTGACGGCAACCGCGCCGCGGTGCCGGCTCTCCACCAGCGGTCCGCGTATCACTTCGACCAGGACGGGATTAGCCACGGACAATATTATGCACTCCGAGTCCCGGATGCGATGCAGCACGCAGTGGAGCATCGCTGGTCCGGGACCTTACCGAGCTCAGCATCTTGAAACGATCCCGGGCCAGCGGCGCACCATGTCATGCTGCGCTGCGCCCGGGAAAAGCGCTACTCCGCCAACGTTGCCCGACTGCGCGTTTCTCGGCAATGTTGCCGGCATGGTTGCCTCTATGGGGTCGCTCACCATCGTCATTCCGGCGCTTGACGAAGCGGCGATCATCGCTGTGACGCTGCAAGCGCTCGCGCCGCTGCGCGATCGTGGCGCGGAAGTGATCGTGGTCGACGGCGGCAGCAGCGACGGCACGCCGGCGTTGGCGCGTCCTTTGGCCGACCGCGTGATCGTCTGTCCACGCGGCCGCGGCGCAGGGATGAATGCCGGCGCGGCACTCGGCGCCGGCGCGGCGTTTGTGTTCCTGCATGCCGATACGATTTTGCCGGACGATGCCGACCGCCTGATCGCGGCTGCGCTCGCTCGCCGGGCCTGGGGTCGCTTCAATCTGCGCATCGCCGGGCGGCACCCGCTCCTTGCGCTCGTCGCCCGCATGATCAATTGGCGCTCGCGGCTGACCGGCATCGCCACCGGCGATCAGGCGCTCTTCGTCGCGCGCAAAGCGTTCTGGGCGGTCGGCGGCTTTCCCGATTTGCCGCTAATGGAAGACGTCGCGCTATCGCGAAGGCTCAAGCGGCTGAGCCGCCCGTTCTGCATTGCCAC
>DASZCJ010000311.1:0-2111 GCA_035943155.1 Xanthobacteraceae bacterium
GCTTGTGAGTCTGCAGTTCGATCGAGCACGTCGTCTGCCAGGGTTTTTGATCGGCCTTGCGCCTTTAGTCCTCTACCGCCGCCAGAAGCGGCGGAGAAGAGCGAAAGGCCGGACGCCATTACTACCGCAGGTCAGCCGCCCAGTCAGGACCCCACTTAGGAGCCCAATTTAGGAGCCCTCTTTGCCCGCTTTACGCTCGGCAAAACAGCGCCATAAAACAGCTGCTCGCCTTACCAGCCGAGGCTCCAACACGTCTTGAGCATGATCGCTTTGCGAAAAACGCTCGGCGTTTGCCCGATCATACTCGCTTATTCTTTAAAGCGATAACCGACCCCATACAGGGTTTCGATCATGTCGAATTCGTTATCGCTGGCTTTGAACTTTTTGCGCAGCCGCTTGATGTGACTATCGATGGTACGATCGTCCACATAGACTTGGTCGTCGTAGGCCGCATCCATCAAAGCGTTGCGGCTTTTCACCACGCCCGGCCGGCTCGCCAATGCTTGAAGAATCAGAAATTCGGTCACCGTGAGCGTCACCGGCTCGTTCTTCCAGGTGCAGGTATGGCGCTCCGGATCCATGCGCAGCAGTCCGCGTTCCAGTACTTTGCTGTCGGCTTCCTTCGGAGCGCTGCCGTCTTTTGGCGAGGCGCGGCGCAGCACGGCTTTGACGCGCTCGACCAACAACCGCTGTGAAAACGGTTTGCGGATGAAATCGTCCGCGCCCATTTTTAGGCCGAACAGCTCGTCGATCTCCTCGTCCTTCGAGGTCAGGAAGATCACCGGCAGATCGGATTTCTGCCGCAGCCGGCGCAACGTCTCCATGCCGTCCATGCGCGGCATCTTGATGTCGAGAATGGCGAGGTCGGGCGGCGCGGTCTTAAACCCATCGAGCGCCGAAGCGCCATCGGTATAGGTGGTGATGCGATAGCCTTCGGCTTCGAGCGCGATCGACACCGAGGTGAGAATATTGCGGTCGTCGTCGACGAGAGCGATTGTCGGCATGGCGGCCTTCTAACATGAGTCGGCCGCAGCATCATCCGCCCGGCCCCATAAGCCTTTGAATCCCCATGTGGGGGCGGAAGTGTGACGACACAAGGCAAAATCGGGGCAATTACGGTGGCCGCCGTGCAATCTGCGACCCTCAAAAGAGACCTCAAAACACGCTAAAACCGGTACATGGGACCCAAAGATAAAGCCACTTCGGCCCAATCCAACCGCGCCGATGGAACTGCGCGGCCTGGTTCCGAGCGGCCGCTGCCCGGCGCAATGCCCGATCGCCTGCCGGAAACTGCGCCGGCGCCGGATTTTGATGCGAAATCTGCAGCGAAAATGTTGCTGCGTTCTGTCCGCGCCGGCGCACTCGCGACGATCGATCGCAACACCGGTCATCCGTTCGGCTCGCTCGTTAATGTTGCGACCGACAGCGACGGTTCGCCGCTGATCCTGGTGTCGCGGCTCTCAACGCATACCGCCAATCTCGAATCGGATAGCCGCGCATCGGTTCTGTTGGCCGCGGCCGGCAAAGGCGATCCGCTCGCGCATCCGCGGCTGACCGTGCTCGGCCGGTTTGTGCAGATCGCGCGCGAACACCCTGACGAGCCGCACCTGCGCCGGCGCTTTCTGGCGCGTCATCCGAAGGCGGAGCTTTATGCCGGCTTTGCGGATTTTGCGTTCTGGCGATTGCTGATCGCGTCAGCACATCTTAATGCCGGCTTCGCCCGCGCCGCCGATCTCACCGCCGCGGATGTGATCACCAACATTTCCGACGCGGGAGATTTGATTGCAGCCGAGGCGAGCGCGATCGCCCACATGAACGAGGATCATGCCGAAGCCGTGCAGCTTTATGCAACCAAACTTCTCGGCGCCCAATCCGGCGCGCAAGAAGGACCATGGCGCGTGACCGGGCTCGACCCGGACGGGCTCGATCTTGCACAGGGCGACACGCTGTTGCGGTTGCCGTTTCGCGAGCGCGTCACCACGGCCCGACAGTTGCGCGAGGTCTTCGCCGATTTGGCGAAACAAGCACGCGGGCACTGAGAATCCAGCCCTAAAGTCCCGATGACGAAGCCATGACCGGCTCATGAGCCTGTGGCGATCTCGCTGCACTGC
>DASZCJ010000312.1:0-3837 GCA_035943155.1 Xanthobacteraceae bacterium
CCCTGCGAGCCGGGACTCACTAGCGGAGAGGCGCTCTTAGCTGGCGCGCCATTCTTGACTGGCGTAGCGCTCTTGGCTGGCGCCGCGCTGTTGGTCGGCGCAGCGCTCTTGTTTGCCGAGGCGCTTTTGTTTGGCGCCGCCTCTTTGGCAGCGCTCTCCTTCGGCGCAATCTCCTTCGGCGCGGTCTCTTTGGCTACTTGCGGCTCCTTGGCCCGCGCCACCGTCGGCGGGCCGCCGACCGGCCGGCACGACTGTCCATGCGCCGCTTGCAAGATCGCGGTCAGAGCTATGCCCTGCAGTCGCGGTGATTTGTCGATGGTGAAATGATCGACACTGGTATCGCTCGAGACATCGACATTCGACAGCTTGCCGTGAAAGCCCGCGCCGGCCTGCACATAGGCATATCTCCGCTGCGTCAGATTGAGCACGCAGGAAACATTGCCGGGGGCGGCATAAGATGCGGTGCCGTCGAACGGCACGACCAGCGCCACCGGCACGCCTTGCAGATTCAATTGTGCCGCCATCGTCATTACCGCGTCAGCGCCGAGTGAATGACCGACCAGAATGTAGGGACCGTGGTCGCCGCCGCGATATTTCTGCGCAATTGTCTGCACCACAGTTTCAGCGACCGAATGGTTATAAACCGTCGCTTCGATGCCGTTGCGGGCCACCTGGGTGGCTAGCTGGTCCATGCCAAGAGAGAAAATGTTCATCAGCCCGCGCATCAGATACACATGCGGGTGGGAGGGGTCTTGCGGGGCGATCTTTGCGCCCTGCGCCGTTGCCGGCAGCGCAATGCCCAGCCCCGCGATTACCGCGGCGCCGGCCGCAAGGCAGCCCAGCTTGGATGCCATCCGAAGCTGAATACCGCGCGCCAGTCTGCCGAACGCCAATCCGCCGATCTTCGATGAAGCCGACATCGCACTCTCCACGCGACCCCCCGCACCGATTTGGCGGGAACTATGGCGACATACGGTAAACACTTTGTTGTTGCGGCACCTGTGTTTCAGCTGGCGGCTGCTTTGCGGTTCGCCAGTTGCAGAACGATCGGCCGTGTCGCCGCTTGGAGCGGCGTGTGGCGGATGTCAGCAAGGGTATGAAGGAAGTCGGAGAACCAATTTTGCACGGATGACGCTTTGAGCTTGCGCACCATGGCCTGCCAGCGTTCGCGCCGTTCTTCAACGCGCATATGCAGCGCCACGGCCAGCTGCCGCGCCATGCCGTCCACGTCGTGCGGATTGATCAGGACCGCCGTATCGAGCTCTTTGGCCGCGCCGGCAAAGGACGACAGCACCAGCACGCCCGGGTCGAGCGGGTTCTGCGCGGCGACATATTCCTTGGCCACCAAGTTCATTCCGTCATGCAACGGCGTGACCAGACCAACGCTCGCCACACGATAGAAGCCGGCGAGCGTCAGCTGTGAAAATCCCTTGTTGAGATACCGGATCGGCATCCAGTCTACTTCGCCGTGCCGGCCGTTCACCTCGCCGACCAGAGCGGCCAGCTCGGCCTTGAGTTCCCGGTAGACTTTGATGTTGCCGCGAGATGGAACGGCGACCTGCAGCAATGAAACCGCGCGCTTGAAGCCCGGTTCGAGCTCAAGCATGCGATCGAAGGCACGCATCCTGTTGGCGAGGCCTTTCGAATAATCCAGCCGATCGACTCCGAGCACGAGCTTGGCGCCGCGCAGGCTTTCCCTTAAACGCGTAACTTCGAGACGGCCCATTGCCTTGGTCGCGCGCGCGGCAAATTCGTCGACATCGATGCCGATCGGGAAAGTCGCGAGTTGTGTCAATCCCCAGTCCGAGGCGACGGTACCGTCGACGACATTGAAGCCGAGTTCGGCCTGCAAATAGTCTTCGAAATTCTGCCGATCCTCCACGGTCTGAAAACCGATGAGGTCATAAGCGAGCATCGCCTGCACAATTTCGGCGTGATGCGGCACGGCGGTAATGGTGCGGCGGTCTGCCCATGGCGTGTGCAGAAAAAAGCCGAGCGGACGTTCGATGCCGAGGCGGCGCAGATCCGCGCCTAGCGTCAGAAAATGATAGTCCTGGATCCAAAACAGCGTCTCTGGCGTGTTGAAGCGCACCAGCGCCTTCGCCATGAATGCATTGACCTCGCGGTAGGAGCCATAATCGTCGGCGCTGACATGAATAAGGTCGGCGCGCGAGTGCAACGCCGGCCACAACGCCGAGTTGGAGAAACCTTCGTAAAAGCCGCGATAATGCTTGGCCGGCATGTCGACGGTCGCCAGCGCGCCGGTGCCAAGAGCTTCAATGCGCGCGAACGAACCACGCGCCTGCGAGGCATCGCTGCTGCTCTGCCCGCTCGATCCGACCCAGATCGCGCCGGAATCTCTCACCATCGGCAGAAGAGCCGCGGCCAAACCGCCCGCCACCGGCTCATCGGGTTTTGCCCGCGCGACGCGGTTCGACACCACCACAACGTTCACGGGGACACCTCCAGGTGGTCCTTTAACCCGGATGGCAGAATTTTGTTCCCGATTTGTGATGCACTGCACTCAAGGGTGCGCAAATCGCCGCCTTAATTTACGGAGTCGCTGCGACAATCGAGAAACGCAGTAGAATTACGTATTAGCGCGGCGAGGCCTCGGCATAGGCGACGGTCGAGAGCAAGCTCACCTCGGCATGCCGAGAATCCAACCGCGTGTGCTGCACGACAATCGGCGCATCGGATTCGAATACCGAGGAATATGGCGTGTCGCGCGGGATCGGTGCCGGCCGGTCAAGATCGTTGAACCGCAAATGCAACGTGCGGCGCGGCTCGACAGTAACAAGGTAAGGGCCGACCGGTTCGCGATCGGCGAAGAACACGGTGATGCGGACATGCGCGGGTATATCACCCGCATTGAGAATGCAGGCGGTCTCATGCGAGATCAGCGCCGGATCGGAGAACGAGCTTTGCGATGGAATATAGCCTTCCGCGATGGCCCAATGTTTCTGTCCGAGCATCGTCATGTGCTGCCGTGTGATGCCGCTGAATTTTGCTGTTGCCGATCAATGCGATCTTCAACGTGAGGGCGTTGCGCCCTTTGCGGTGACTACGCCGTAACCCAGTGTAACCCGTGGCGTGCGCAGCAGTTCCGCGGCGCGGAACTTTGTTCCAGAACGAGCGTTGCATCGGGGGCGCGCGGGCGCGGCGGCGCGCAGCAAAAAGCGCGGTTGCGCATATTCTTACGGGGTTCGAAAGCATGCGCGCGCTCACCGTTGCGCCAGGCATTGCAGATTCAGCCGGGGTTGACGACGTTCCGGAGCCACCGGAATCTGACGGCGCGGTGCTGGTGCGTACGCTGGCGCTCGGGGTCTGCGGCACCGATCGAGAGATTGTCGCCGGCCTCTATGGCTGGGCGCCGCCGGGCCGCAAGCGCCTTATCATCGGCCACGAATCCCTGGGCACCGTCGAAGCGTCGCCGGCGAGCTCCGAATTCAAACCGGGCGATCTCGTTGTCGGCATCGTGCGCCGGCCGGATCCGGTGCCATGTCCGTACTGCGCCGCCGGCGAATGGGACATGTGCCGCAACGGCCGCTACACCGAACGCGGCATCAAAGCGCGCGACGGTTACGGCTCGGAATTTTTCCGCGTCGAACCTGAGTTCTTGGTCAAGCTCGACCCATCGCTCGGCTTGAACGGCGTCCTGGTCGAGCCGACCAGCATCGTCGCCAAGGCATGGGACCACACCGAACGGATCGGACGGCGCTCGCGCGTTTGGTCGCCAAAAACGCTGCTGGTTACTGGCGCCGGCCCAATCGGTTTGCTCGCCGCAATGATAGGCGCACAGCGTGGCCTCGACGTGCATGTGCTCGACCACAATGA
>DASZCJ010000313.1:0-4275 GCA_035943155.1 Xanthobacteraceae bacterium
GCCGCCAAGGCATCGTCATCGGTGAAAACCGCGCCGCCGTCGCCATAGCAGCCAAGCGGCTTGGCCGGAAAAAAGCTCGTTGCGGTGGCCGTCGCCATAGTGCCGAGCGGCCTGCCACGATAGCTTGCGCCGAATGCTTGCGCCGCGTCGTCGAGCACCAAAAGGCGGTATGTATCGGCGATCACGCCGATGGCATCGTGATCGGCCGGCAGGCCAAACAGATCGACCGGGATAATGGCGCGAGGGTTGAGCCCCAACCGTTTCGCGGTCGCAACGGCTCGCTCGCAGCTTGCCGGGTCGAGATTGAACGTGTCGGGAAGCACGTCAGCGATAATCGGCGTCGCGCCAAGCAGCGCAACCATCTCCGCCGTCGCATGATAAGTGAACGACGGGCAGATCACCGCGTCGCCGGGGCCGATCTGCCAAGCCATTAACACCAGCAGCAGCGCATCAGTCCCGCTGGCGCAGCCGATCGCATGGCGCGCGCCACAGTATGCCGCAAGTTCGGCCTCAAACACGTGCACTTCGGGGCCTTGGATGAATTGGCAGTGCGCCAGCACACGCGCCACGGCGTCGTCGATAGCGCGGCCAAGACGGCGGCGTTGAGCGGCCACATCGATGAATGGAATCGGTCGCTCTTCAACTCGCGCGTGTTGATTCATGAGCGGCCTTGAAAATGCTTGTTATCGAGCCTGACAAAGTACAAGTGAGAGCGAGATCGCTTCAGATTGAATCGGTTCCGCGCTCTAGCATTTTGATGGAGCATGATCTTTTCGGAAAACCGGTATCCACTTTTCCGGATCATGCTCTAACCAACCACGCGCCGCGGCGCCTGACGTTGCGCCATAACGGGACGCACTGACCGCGCATCGAGGCAACGGATCGCGATCTCGAGACTGGCGACCGCCTCTTCGCCGGTCACCGCCGGTGTCTCGCCGCCGCGGATCGCGTTGACGAAGGCCACCAACTCCGAGCGTAACGGCTCGGCATAGCCGACCGACAGATGGCGCATCGAATAGCTGCCGTCCGGCTGAAAGCCGAAACATTCGGTCACCTGCAGCGTCAGTAGATCGCCGATCAGATATTTGTCGCGCGTGGCGATGTGAATGGTGCGAGCCTTGAATGGCGTCAGCCAATTCGTGTTGATGTGGGCCAGCACTCCGGACGCGGTGCGAAACTGCAACAGCGCGATATCCTCGCGCTCAGCGACGGCGCTTGAGGTTTGCGGCTGGATCTCGACGATTTCCGAATCGGTGAACCAGCGGATGAGGTCGATGTCGTGCACCGCGAGATCGATGACCACGCCGACATTCGACATCCGTGGCGGAAACGGTCCGACGCGGGTAATGGCGATCGAGAGAATATCCTGATCTTTGATGGCGCGCTTGATCGACTGAACCGCGGGGTTGAAACGCTCGACATGGCCGACCATCAATGTGACGCCGGCCCGCCGCGCGGCGGCGACAATGGCGCGACTTTCCTCCACTGTGGAAGCAATCGGCTTCTCCACCATCACGTGGATGCCGCGGGCGGCGCAATCGATGGCTATATCGCGATGGAAGTGGGTCGGCGCGGCAATGGTGACGGCATCGACGCCGTGGCGTACGAGATCGTCGGCATCGGCGAACGAGGCGCAGCCGAGCGAACGCGCGACCTGCTCGCAACGTTGGCGATCCGGATCGGCGACGCCAACCAGTTTGACGCCGGGTAATTCCGCCAAGACGCGGGCATGATTGCTGCCCATCACGCCGACGCCAATGACGCCGACACGCAAGGCGCGCTCGCCGTGTTTCTCAGCCTCACCCATGAAAAGCCCCCGCCCCAGAGCCAATCCCTGGGTTTTCGTTAGCATGTCCGGTCGCGACTGGCGACCGGGCTAATGTAGGAATTCATACACAAATTGCTGCAAAGGCTTACGGCCGGCCGTTCCCGCCGGCGCCGCCATAAACCGGCAAGGTTTTGAATTTGCTGGCATCCTGGAAACGAGCTGCAAACCCTCATGACCGGCGGTAATCGTCCTCGATGCGGACGATGTCGTCCTCGCCGAGGTAGCTGCCGGTCTGAACCTCGATCAGTTCGAGATCGATCTTGCCGGGATTTTCCAGCCGGTGCTTCGCCCCGATCGGGATGTAGATCGACTCATTTTCGTGCACCGTCTTGGTTTCGTCGCCGATCGTCACGCGCGCGGTGCCGCGCACCACGATCCAGTGTTCGGCGCGGTGATGATGCATCTGCAGCGACAGGCGTCCGCCGTGCTTCACCACAATACGCTTGACCTGAACGCGGCCCGCTATCGATCGCCGCATAGGAGCCCCATGGCCGGTGCACTTTCAGATGCTCCTCGGTGACCGCCGGCGCCACTTTCTTGAGCTGCGCCACCAGTCGCCGCAAACCGTCGCCATCTTCGCGCTTGGCTACCAGAACCGCATCTGCGGTGGTCACAACGACAAGATTGTCCACGCCAAACAGCGCGACCAACTGTTTATCGGTCATGACATAGGAACCGCGCGAATCGACGAACACGACCGAGCCATGTCCGGAGCCATGTCCGGGGCCATGTCCGGAACCATGCCCGAAATTGTCCAAGGTGTCGCGATCGGACAGCTCCCAAACCGCTTGCCACGAACCGACGTCCGACCAGTTGTACGACACCGGCATGACTGCCGCGCGTTCGGTGCGCTCCATCACCGCATAGTCGATCGATTTCGCGCCGGCGCGCGCAAAGGATTCAACATCGAGGGCGATGAAATCGAGATCGCGGCTGGCGCGCTCGAGGGATTGCATGATTGCGTCAAGGCTGTCGGGTTCAAAGTTTTTATATTCATCAAGCAGCAAACCGGCGCGAAACATGAAGTTTCCGCAATTCCAGAAATAACCCTGCTCGACGTAGCGCTTCGCATTTGCCGCGTCCGGCTTTTCGACGAACTTGTCGACGGCAAAAACTTGCGGGCCGATCGATGAGCCGGCGCTGATGTAGCCATATTCGGTTGCCGGACGCGTCGGGCGGACGCCGAATGTGACGATGCGATCTGCGCCAGCAGCATCGGCGGCAAGACGACAGACTTCAGCGAAGGCTGCCGGATCGGAGATGACGTGATCGGCGGCGAGCGCGACAATTATCGGATCACCGTCGCGCTTGGCGGCAAATGCCGCGCCAGCGGCAATAGCCGGCCCGGAATCGCGTCGTACCGGCTCGAGCAAGATGTCGGCCTCAACGCCGATTTCGGCCAACTGCTCGGCGACCAAAAAACGATATTGCGTGTTGGTTACGATGACCGGGCGGCCGAACAGGCGCGGGTCCGAAACCCTGTGCAGGGTATCCTGAAAGGTCGAACGCGCACCGAACAATGGCAAGAACTGTTTGGGCGGCCTTCGCGCGATGCCGGCCACAGCCGCGTGCCGGCGCCGCCGCACATGATCAGCGGGATAATCGTTGAGGCCAAGTTCGTTGCAGCCAAGTTGGTGCCTGTGCCTGCGATCGATTCGATGGTTTACTTCTTGCGCAAGACCCGGCCGGCGACCGCGTCGAGCTTTTTGACAAGCTTGCGATCGCGCGCTTGCGGCGCGGTGATCAGCGCATTGTCGAGCGCGCGATCGGACCCGATCGGGCATGGCTCGTGCGCGCGCGGGAAGTCGCGCGCGAGCCGCGCCACCAAGCGCGCAGCTTTCTCGGCATTGGCCATGAGCACCTTGATGATGTCCTGCACAGTGACGGCGTCATGGTCCGGATGCCAGCAGTCGAAGTCCGTGACCATGGCTACGGTGGCGTAGCAAATCTCCGCTTCGCGGGCGAGCTTGGCCTCCGGCATGTTGGTCATGCCGATCACTGAATAGCCGAGATTTTTACAGGTAAGGCTTTCCGCCAGCGTGGAAAATTGCGGACCCTCGATGCAGACATAGGTGCCGTCGCGAACCAATTCGATGCTTTCGGCCATCGCCGCCTCGCCAAGGTGAATGCGCAACCGCGGCGACACCGGATGCGCCATCGATACGTGCGCGACACAGCCTTTGCCGAAAAACGAGCTCTCCCGCTTATGCGTGCGGTCGACGAATTGGTCGACCAGAACAAACGTCCCGGGCGGCAGATTTTCCTTAAACGAGCCGCAGGCCGACAATGAAACAAGATCGGTGACGCCGGCGCGCTTGAGCACATCGATATTGGCGCGATAGTTGATGTCGGATGGCGAATGGCGATGGCCTTTGTCGTGGCGGGACAAAAACACGATCGGCAGTCCGGCAATCTCGCCGATCCGCAGCGGTGCGGAAGGCTCGCCC